>NZ_VLJG01000015.1:0-79491 GCF_007829415.1 Aminobacter sp. J44
GAGCCATTGGCGCGCCACGGGTTCTTCACCGGGCCGTAGTAGCTGGTCTCGTTCGACGAGCCCATCGCGAACTCGTCCATGTTGAGTTTGCCGAGCATCACGGCGCCGTCGGCCCAGAGGTTTGCCGTGACGGTCGACTCATACGGCGGTTGGAAGCCGTCGAGGATGTGGCTGGCCGCCTGCGTGTGCACACCCTTGGTCGCGAACAGATCCTTGATGCCGAGGGGAATGCCCTCGAGCGCACCGCCCTTGCCCGCGGCAAGGCGTTCGTCCGAGGCCTTGGCCATCTCGCGCGCCTGATCGTGCGTCACTGCAACGTAGGCGTTGAACGTCTCGTTGTAGGCGTCGATGGCAGCCAGATAGGCTTCCGTGAGTTCTGTTGCGGTGATCTCCTTGGCCTGCAGCTTGGCGCGGGCTTCGGCGATTGTGAGTTGCGTCAGGTCGGTCATGAAACGTCCGTTGGGTAGGCCTGCGTGCGGCTCGGGTTCCGGTCGCGGATGGACCAGGGCGGTCGATTACTCAACCACCTTGGGCACGAGGAAGAAGTTCTCCTCGGACGCCGGCGCATTGGCGACGATGATGTCGGCGATGTTGCCGTCGGTCACTTCGTCCTGGCGCTTGCGCATCGCCTGAGGGATGACCGAGGTCATAGGCTCGACGCCCTCGACATCGACTTCACCAAGTTGTTCCACGAAACCCAGGATGGCGTTCAGCTCACCGGTCATCCGGTTGGCTTCTTCCTCGGTCACGGCGATGCGGGCGAGTCGCGCCACACGCTTGACGGTGTCGATGTCGACGGACATGCGATGCTCCGGCCAGTTGCAGGGAAAACCTTTGAAGGCGCTATAGCCGCGCCGCTCGCGCGGCGCAACATTGAACGGCCTGTTGTGGTGTCACACCTCGAAAGGTTTTCCGACTTCGGGAACCACGACCTCGGTTCCGGATCCCTCCATGCCTTCCACGAATTTGTCGGCGGTCGGGTCGACCTGCGGGAAGGTGGCGTAGTGGCACGGTACCACCTTGCTGAACTTGAAGAAACGGCGGCAGGCAAGTGCGGCCACGGCGCCACCCATGGTGAAGCGGTCGCCGATCGGCACGATGCCGACGGCAGGCTGATGCAGCTCGTTGATCAGCGCCATGTCCGAGAAAATGTCGGTATCGCCCATGTGATAGAGCGACTCGCCGTTCGGGAAGTGCAAGACAAGGCCGTGCGGGTTGCCGAGATAAACGTTGTTGCCGCCCTCGCCCGGCATCGACGACGAATGCAGCGCCTGGGTGAAGGTGACAGTGAAGCCGCCGCAGTCGACGGTGCCGCCGCTGTTGCCCGGATTAATCTTGCCCTGGTCGACGCCCTGACCAACGAGATAGCGGCAGATCTCGAAGTTCGACACGACCATCGCGCCAGTCTTCTTCAGGATCGCGACCGAGTCGCCGATGTGGTCGCTGTGGCCGTGCGTCAACAGCACGTGCGTCACGCCTTCGGCCACTTCCTCCCAGCCCCTGCCCCATGACGGATTGCCCGACAGGAACGGGTCGATCAGGATGGCGGCGTCACCGACTTCGACGCGAAACGCGGAATGACCGTACCAGGTGAGCTTCATCTTCAGCCTCCTCGCTTTATCATGATGTTCGGGTTAGAACCCGCGCAGATCAACGCCTGCGGATTGGACGAAACGTGCCTGTGATCGACATAGCAGAGGTGGCCGAACTGGCAACACCCGGCAGCAAGCTGGCCGGGATCGATCTCGGCACGAAAACCATTGGCCTTGCAATTTCCGATGCGGGTCTTTCCTTCGCGCATCCGCGCCCCGTCATCCTGCGCAAGAAGTTCACGCTCGACGCCCAGGCGTTGCTCTCGGTCGTCGAGAAGGAAAACGTCGTCGCCATCGTCATCGGCTTGCCCGTCAACATGGATGGAAGCGAGGGTCCGCGCGTGCAGGCCACCCGCGCTTTCGTGCGCAACATGGAGAAGCTGACGGCGATTCCCTTCGTCTACTGGGACGAGCGGCTGTCGACGGTCGCCGCTGAGCGGACGCTGATCGAGATGGATGTGTCGCGCCGCAAGCGCGAAGACCGCATCGATTCGGCCGCCGCGGCCTTCATTCTGCAGGGTGCACTGGACCGGGTTCGGTCACTGCGTTCATAGAACGCCTCCTCCACCACGCCAGAATATCTCGCCGGCGGCGGAACGCGTAGATCGAGAAGATCACGAGCGTATCAACGACACAGGCCCGCGCGACCATTGGCCCGATTTCTGCGGGGTCGATTCCGAGCAGATTGCCGTAAAACTCGAACGCGAAGTCGTGCAGCACGCGGGAGAAGAAAAGCAGGCCGAAGTTGATGTCGTTGTAGGAGAGGAAATACCAGCCCCAAAAGAAGGCCATCGGCAGTCCCCAGAAGATAAGGATGTATCGCATCGGCCTTTGGTCCGGCGCCGTCCAGCTGATCCGACGGGCGCATTGGTCTGGTTTCGGAAGTTGCAGCTCCGCCACTGTGGAACGGGTTAAGCTTAACGGCAATTTAAACCATTTATTAAGGTTAATTTTTACCACTGAGCTCCACTGGCCCAGCGCTAGCTGCTTTACTGGCGGCCCTCCTCAGCCTAGAGCCCGAGGGTATTCATCAGCCAGCGGCCACTCATGCTGACGATCTTCGAGAGCATCCTTCCGGTCTTCCTGCTGATCGGATCTGGCGTCGTCCTGCGCCGCCTTCCGGTCATCTCGAAGGATGTCTGGCCGGGCGTCGAGCAGCTGACCTATTGGTTCCTCTATCCGGCTCTTCTGTTCGTCACGATCTACGACGCGGACTTCTCGCCGCTGCGCCTCGATGCCCTGCTCCTGTCGCTGCTTCTCGCTGTCGCCGCGATGTGCGTGCTGCTGCTGGCCGCCTGGCCCATCTTCCAGAAGACCGGTTGGGTCGCCCACAGTGAATTCTCTTCGGTGTTCCAGACCTCGATCCGGTGGAACGGCTTCATCGCCCTTCCCGTCGCACAGGCAATCTTTCCCCCGCAGGGCGCTGCGGTCGTGGCGCTTGCGATGGCCTCGATCATCATTCCGATCAATATCGTTGTCGTGCTGGTCATCACGCGCTTTGCCGACCGCGACGCGAGCATCGGCATCCTGCTGCGCCGCATGGCGCTGAACCCCTTCATCATCTCGACCGGCGCCGCGGTTCTGGTTCGTATGCTGCCGTTCGAGATCTACGAGCCGGTCAGGGTGACGCTGAAGCTGGCCGGCACCTCGGCGCTCGGCATCGGACTGATGGCAATAGGCGCCGCGCTGCGAACCGAGCGCCTGTCGCTGAAGCGCAGCTCGATCTGGCCGCCCGTAATTGCCAAGCTGCTCGTCTACCCGGCGGTAATTGCCATCATCGCCTGGTGCATTGGTGTGTCGGGGCTGGAGATCCAGTACCTTGTCCTCTGCGCCGCCGTACCGACAGCGGCCAACGGCTACCTGCTCGCTCGCCTGCTCGGCGGCGACGCAGAGCTCTATGCCGAGGTCAAGACGCTGCAGACGGCACTGTCGTTCCTGACAATGCCGCTGGTGCTCTCAGTCGCGGCTCAGTCGCTCGGATAAAGCGTGTCGACGATCGCGCGGGCATCATGCCGCGCATCGAGCATGCCGTAGGTTGTGCGCCACTGGCCCGCGAGCCGCGTTTCCACGAAAGCATCGGCAATGCGCCCTGCCCCCATTCGCCGCAGCTCGGCAGCCGAAATCGCCAGCTGCTCGGTCAGAATGCGGGCCGAACCTTCGTCGGAACCAGCGACCTGTAGGGCGGCGCGGAGCACGCCAACAGTTCCCTTGCCGGCCGGGCCGAGATCGCGGCCGATCCCAGCCAGCACTTCCTCGAACAACTGCGGCGCGCGTCCCAGCACCCGCAGCACGTCGAGCGCCATCACATTGCCGGAACCTTCCCAGATCGCGTTGACCGGCGCCTCGCGGTAGTGGCGTGCAAGCGGGCCGTCCTCAACATAGCCGTTACCGCCGACGCACTCCATCGCCTCGTAGACGAGCGCCGGAGCGATTTTGCATGCCCAGTATTTCACGACAGCCGTCATCGCCCGCGCGAATGCGGCTTCGGCCGGGTTGTTGGCGGCCTCGTCGAACGAGCGGGCAAGGCGCATCGACAGAGCGGTAGCGCCGGCCACATCCAGTGCCATGTCGGCAAGCACGCGCGTCATCAGCCGCTGGTCGATCAGCGGCCGGCCGAAGACGTGCCGGTAGCGCGTGTGGTGCACCGCCTCAGCAAGAGCAGCGCGCATGATGCCGGAATTCGCCACGGCGCAGTCGAGCCGCGTCAGCGTCACCATGTCCATGATCGTGCGCACACCGGCGCCCGGCTCACCGACCATTTCCGCCAGCGCGCCCTCGAACTCGACCTCGGATGAGGCATTGGAGCGGTTGCCGAGCTTGTCCTTCAGCCGCTGGAAGCGAAGGCCGTTATCGACCCCGTCCTTCAGCAGGCGCGGGACTAGAAAACAGGACAAGCCCTCGTCCGCCTGCGCCAGCATCAGGAACGCGTCCGACATGGGCGCGGACATGAACCATTTGTGGCCGGTGAGGCGGTAAAAATTGCCTTCGCGCACCGCGCGGCTGGTGTTGGTGCGGACGTCCGTTCCGCCCTGCTTCTCGGTCATCCCCATGCCGAGGGTGAGGCCGGCCTTTTCGACCGGAGCCTTCTGCGCCGGGTCATACTTGCGCGTGGTGATGCGCGGTGCCCATTCGCGAAACAGCTGTGGGCTTGCCATCAGCGCGGCGAGCGACGCGCTGGTCATGGTGATGGGGCAGAGATGCCCGCACTCAAGCTGAGCGGTCAGATAAAAGCGTGCGGCGCGCACCTGGTGCCGCTTGCCGGCTTCGGCCGGATTGTTCTCCCAGATCGACGAATGCAGGCCGATCTGGATCGAGCGGCGCATCAGCGCGTGATAGGCCGGGTGGAATTCGACGAGGTCGATGCGTTTTCCCTGCCGATCGTGCGTGCGCAGCTTGGGCGTCTCGCTATTCGCAAGTCGCGCCAGATCCTGCGCTTCGGCCGAGCGAACGTAGCGGCCGAGCTGGTCGAGATCCTTGCGGACCGCATCGGAAAATTCGTCGGCGAGCTGCACGAGCAGGGGATCAGTGCGCCACGCGCTGGTGCCAGTAAGTGGCAGGCTCTGGTTCGTGACCTCGTGCGTCAAAGCAAAACTCCGTTTTCCGCCGAATCCGGCAGCCAAACTGTTACAGGCAAAGCACGCCGATTTGCGAGGAAAATCCCCCGAAATTCTCGCTGGCTCCTTGCAGGGAACCGGACGCTTCCCTATAGCACAGCTTTAACATGACTGAGCGCACCGCCCTTCCCCTATTTCCGCACCGGCATCTGCTCGGCATCAAGGGCCTTTCTCCGCTGGACATCGAAATGCTGCTCGACCGCGCCGACGCGGCCGTCGCCATTTCGCGCCAGTCCGAGAAGAAGACCTCGACGCTGCGCGGCCGTACCCAGATCAACCTCTTCTTTGAAGCGTCGACCCGCACGCAATCGTCGTTCGAGCTCGCAGGCAAACGCCTCGGCGCGGACGTGATGAACATGTCGGTCGCCTCGTCCTCCGTAAAGAAGGGCGAGACGCTGATCGATACGGCAATGACGCTGAATGCCATGCGGCCGGATATCCTGATCATCCGCCACTCGCAGGCCGGCGCGGCAGCCCTGCTCGCGCAGAAGGTCGGATGCTCGGCGGTGAATGCCGGCGACGGCGCGCATGAGCACCCGACGCAGGCGCTGCTTGATGCGCTTACCATCCGCCGCGCCAAGGGCCGCATCGCCGGCCTGACGGTCGCGATCTGCGGCGACATTTCCCACTCCCGCGTCGCGCGCTCCAACATCCTGCTTCTCAACGCCCTAGGCGCACGCGTCCGCGTCGTGGCACCTTGCACGCTCCTGCCGGCGGGCATCGCGCAGATGAGCGTCGAAGTCTTCAATACGATGAAGGAAGGCCTCGCTGGCGCCGACGTCGTCATGATGCTGCGCCTGCAGCGCGAGCGCATGGAAGGCGCAATGGTTCCGTCGGTCCGCGAGTACTTCCGCTACTGGGGCCTCGACGCCGAGAAGCTGAAAGTCGCAAAGGAAGACGCCCTGGTCATGCACCCAGGCCCGATGAATCGCGGCGTCGAGATTGCCTCGGAGATCGCCGACGGGCCGCAGAGCGTCATTCAGGAACAGGTTGAGATGGGCGTTGCCGTTCGCATGGCCGTGATGGAGGCGCTGCTGGATCCGCGCCGCAATCCGGAAGGAGCAGCGGCATGAGCATCACCGTCTTCCAGAACTCCCGCATCGTCGACCCTTCCCGCAGCATTGATGAAGTCGGCACCGTCATCGTCGACGCCGACAAGATCGTTGCGGCAGGCGCTGACGCACTAAATCAGGGCATCCCCGCCGGCGCAGAGGTCATCGACTGCTCTGGCAAGGCGATTTTCCCGGGTCTCGTCGACGCCCGTGTCCACATTGGTGAGCCAGGTGCCGAGCACCGCGAGACCATCGCCTCGGCCAGCATCGCCGCGGCCGCCGGCGGTATCACCACCCTTGTCATGATGCCGGACACCGATCCGGTCATCGACGACATCGCGCTCGTTGAGTTCGTCCTGCGCGCCGCGCGCGACACCGCCGTCGTCAATGTCCTGCCCGCCGCTGCGGTCACGCGCGGCCTCAGGGGCAGCGAGATGACCGAGTTCGGCCTGCTGCGTGAGGCGGGCGCCGTCTTCTTCAGCGAAGGTCGCCACACGCTGGTCAACTCGCTGGTTATGCGCCGCGCCCTCACCTACGCCCGCGACTTTGGCGCCGTCATTGACCACGCCGGCCAGGACCAGCATCTCGCGGCTACCGGCGTCATGAACGAAGGCCTCTACGCAAGCTGGCTCGGCCTTGCCGGCATCCCGCGCGAGGCGGAAGCCATTCCGCTGGAGCGCGACCTGATGCTCGCGCGACTGACGAAGGGCGTCTATCACGCCGGCAAGCTGTCGACCGAGCTTTCGGCCAACGCCATCCGCCGCGCCAAGGCAGATGGCGCGAACGTCACCGCGGGTGCCGCCATCGCCAATCTCTCACTCAACGAGAACGATGTCGGCGAGTACCGCACCTTCTTCCGCCTGACGCCGCCGCTGCGCGCCGAGGAAGATCGCCTTGCGATGATCGAAGCCCTGCGCGACGGCACCATCGACATCCTCGTCTCCTCGCACGATCCTCAGGACGTCGATACCAAGCGCCTGCCGTTCGGCGACGCCGCTTCCGGTGCGATCGGCCTCGAGACGCTGTTAGGCGCGGCCCTGCGCCTCTACCACAACGGCGAGGTCCCCCTGCTGCGCCTCATCGATGCGCTGTCGACTGCCCCGGCCAAACGTTTCAGCCTGCCCGGCGGGACGCTGAAGCCCGGTTCGGCTGCCGACCTTATCGTCGTGGACCTGAACGAGCCGTGGGTCGTTCGCGAGCAGGACATCCTTTCCCGCTCCAAGAACACCTGCTTCGAGGGCGCGCGCATGCAAGGCAAGGTCTTGCAAACGCTCGTCGCTGGACGCACAGTCTACCGGGCCGACAGCTAGGGCCATCGGGGGAGCAATCCGACTATGCCGACCGCAACCATCCTGGCGCTCGTGCTCGGCTATCTGCTGGGCTCGATCCCGTTCGGCCTCGTCATCACGCGCGCGGCCGGACTCGGCGACGTGCGCAAGATCGGCTCTGGCAACATCGGCGCGACCAACGTGCTGCGCACCGGCAACAAAAAGCTGGCTGCGCTCACCCTCCTCTGCGATGCGCTGAAGGGCACCGTCGCGGTTCTCATCGGCTACCAGTGGGGCACCGAAGCCGGCATCGCCGCTGGCTTTGCGGCCTTCCTCGGCCACCTGTTCCCGGTCTGGCTCGGCTTCAAGGGCGGCAAGGGTGTCGCCACCTATCTCGGTGTCCTGATCGCCTTTGCCTGGCAGGGTTTTCTCGCGTTTGCCGTGGCCTGGCTCGCGACCGCCTTCATCAGCCGCTACTCGTCCCTCTCGGCCCTCGTCGCCTGCGTCGTCTGCCCGATCGTCCTCTACTTCATCGGCCTGCCCACGCACGCACTGATCATCGCCGCGATGAGCGTGATCGTCTTCATCAAGCACCGGCCCAACATCCAGCGGCTGCTGGCAGGGACCGAGTCGAAGATAGGATCCAAGGGATGAACCGGTCGCCGGCGGAGAGCTTGCAGCTGACCGACCGGCAACGGCTCCACTGGCTCCGGCTGATCCGCAGCGAGAATGTCGGTCCCGCCACCTTTCGCGACCTCATCAACCGCTTCGGCTCTGCCGAAGCCGCGCTTGCGGAACTTCCCCGGCTTGCGGCAGCCGGTGGCGCCGGAAAATCCATCCGCGTCTGCACCGAGCAGGAAGCCGACGCCGAACTTGAAACGGGGGACCGCATCGGCGCACGGCTCATTGCCCATGGCGAGCGTCATTACCCGCCGATGCTGCGTCAGGCAGACCATCCGCCTCCCCTCGTCTGGATTCGTGGCAACCCGGAAATCTTCCAGCGGCCCGCCATCTCGATCGTCGGTGCGCGCAACGCATCCGTGAACGGCCTGGCCCTTGCCCGCCGGCTTGCCAGCGACCTTGGCAGCGAAGGGCACGTGATCGTGTCCGGCCTCGCCCGGGGCATCGACTCAGCTGCACACACGGGCAGCCTCGATAGCGGGACGATCGCCGTCTACGCAGGCGGCCTGAAAGAGCCCTACCCGCCTGAAAACGAGCAGTTGAGCGAAGCGATTGCGGAGAGGGGCGCGCTGATCTCCGAGATGCCGATCGACTGGGAGCCGCGCTCCCGCGATTTCCCGCGCCGCAACCGGCTGATCGCCGCGCTCGGCCTTGCACTTGTCGTCGTTGAAGCTGCACAGCGTTCCGGCTCACTAATTACAGCCCGCCTCGCTGCCGAGATGGGACGACTCGTCTTCGCCGTGCCCGGTTCGCCGCTAGACCCACATGCCAGCGGCACCAACGGCCTTATCCGCAATGGGGCGACTCTCGTCACCTGCGCAGCTGACGTCCTGGAAGATCTGACGCCTCTCGCGCAGGCCCAGAGACCACGGCGCGAGTTGGAGGTGCTTGAGGAGCCGCCCATCTCCTCAAGCACGCCCCCGCCTCTAGACAATGAAATGTCAGTAGTACTGGAAGCACTTGGGCCGGCACCGACCCAGATAGATGACGTTCTGCGACATACCGGAATACATCCGGCGCAACTCATGACGATTCTACTGGAACTTGACCTTGCGGGTCGTCTTGAACGCCACGGTGGTGGCGCTGTCTCGCTCATGGTCCCTGATGTTTAGCGGGCGCTCGCCGCGTATGATGTCGCTGACCTCGAGATAGGCCATCTCGATCAGGTACGCGAGCATGTCGCAACGCTCTGCCTTGGCCATCGTACGTATCTGGCCCAGCATTGCCTGCATGTAATCAAGGGCGTCCGTGCGTCAACGCCTAGTATGCGTATGCATGACTTGCCTCCGCCACGGTGGTTGTACCCATCTACTTTTGGACAACCAGTAATGGCATTAGTAATTACTTAACTTATAGGCAATTGCAATCCGGCTGCGTGCAATTTTTGGTTGTGCCCAATTTTGCAGAGATGCCAAAATCGCCTCTGCCTCTTGACCGTGAACGAAAGCGCGGCCATGTGACGGGCTGTTTTCCGAGATGCAACGGCGGCAAGGGGCTGCCGCACGAGGGGTAATTCACCGAGACATGGACGTCGTCGTCGTCGAGTCGCCTGCAAAGGCAAAGACAATCAACAAGTACCTTGGATCGGGCTACACGGTCCTGGCGTCGTTCGGCCATGTGCGCGATCTGCCGGCCAAGGACGGCTCCGTGCGTCCGGAAGAAGACTTTGCCATGTCGTGGGAAGTCGACGGGGCTTCCTCCAAGCGCCTGTCCGACATCGCCAAGGCGGTGAAGGATGCCGATACCCTCATCCTAGCAACCGACCCTGATCGCGAGGGTGAGGCCATCTCCTGGCACGTGCTCGACGTGTTGAAGCAGAAGAAGGTCCTGAAGGACAAGCCGGTTCGCCGCGTGGTCTTCAACGCGATCACCAAGCAGTCGGTGCTCGACGCGATGGCGAACCCACGCGACATCGACGCGGCACTGGTTGATGCCTATCTCGCGCGCCGTGCCCTCGACTATCTGGTCGGCTTCACCCTGTCGCCGGTCCTGTGGCGCAAGTTGCCGGGCGCGCGTTCCGCCGGCCGTGTGCAGTCGGTTGCGCTACGCCTCGTCTGCGACCGCGAAGCCGAGATCGAGCGTTTCGTTCGCGAAGATTACTGGCAGATCGCAGCGCTGATGGCGACGCCTCGCGCCGACGACTTTGAAGCTCGCCTCACAGCCTTCGACGGCAAGAAGCTACAGAAGCTCGACATCCGCAGCGCCGAACAGGCAGCCGACATCAAGACGATGCTTGAAGGTGCATCCTTCCGCGCCCTCTCGGTCGAGGCAAAGCCCACCAAGCGCAACCCTGCGCCGCCCTTCACCACCTCGACCCTGCAGCAGGCTGCCTCCTCGCAGCTTGGCTTCTCGGCTTCGCGCACGATGCAGGTCGCGCAGCGCCTTTATGAAGGTGTCGACATTGGCGGCGAGACCACCGGTCTCATCACCTACATGCGAACCGACGGCGTTCAGATGGCGCCTGAGGCGATCGCTGCTGCACGCTCGGCCATCGGGGCGGAGTTCGGCGACCGCTACCTGCCGGAAAAGCCGCGCTTCTATTCCACCAAGGCGAAGAACGCCCAGGAAGCGCACGAAGCTATCCGCCCGACCGACTTCCGCCGTACGCCGGCAAGCGTTCGCAAGTATCTTGATGCCGATCAGGCACGTCTCTACGAGCTCGTCTGGAAGCGCGCGATCGCCAGCCAGATGAACGCGGCCGAAATTGAACGAACCGCGGTAGAGATCGAGGCCGTCAATGGCTCCCGTACCGCCGGCCTGCGCGCCGTCGGCTCCGTTATCCGATTCGACGGCTATCTTGCCGCCTACACTGAACAGAAGGACGACGACGCGGACGACGAGGAGAGCCGCCGCCTGCCCGAGATCAAGGCCGGCGAGACGCTGACCCGCAAGAATATCGCCGTCACCCAGCACACGACCGAGCCGCCGCCGCGCTACTCGGAAGCCTCGCTCATCAAGAAAATGGAAGAGCTCGGCATCGGCCGTCCGTCCACCTACGCAGCGACGCTGAAGACGCTCGAGGACCGCGGCTACGTGACGATCGACAAGCGTCGGCTGAAGCCCGAGGCCAAGGGCCGGCTCGTCACCGCCTTCCTCGAAAACTTCTTCGAGCGTTATGTCGAGTTCGACTTCACGGCCGAGCTCGAGGAAAAGCTCGACGAGATCTCCGATGGCAAGCTCGCCTGGAAGGACGTGCTGCGCGACTTCTGGAAAGAGTTCTCGGCGCATGTCGACGAGACCAAAGAGCTTCGCGTAACCGACGTTCTCGACACGCTGAACGAGGAACTGGCGCCGCTGGTCTTCCCGGCACGCGAGGACGGCTCGAACCCGCGCATCTGCCCGCGCTGCGGCTCCGGCAACCTCTCGCTCAAGCTTGGCAAGTTCGGCGCCTTCGTTGGCTGCTCGAACTATCCGGAGTGCGGCTACACCCGCCAGCTCGGCGAGGGCCTCAACGGTGAGGCCGACGGCGGCGACAACGGCGACCGCGTTCTCGGCCAGGATCCGGAGACCGGCGAGGACATTACCCTTAAGAGCGGCCGCTTCGGTCCCTACATCCAGCGCGGCGATGGCAAGGAAGCCAAGCGCGCCAGCCTGCCGAAGGGCTGGACGCCGTCGATGATGGACTCCGAGAAGGCGTTGCAGCTGCTATCGCTGCCGCGTGACGTCGGCCTGCACCCCGAGACGGGGAAGATGATCTCCGCCGGCATCGGCCGCTACGGTCCGTTCCTGCTGCATGACGGCACCTATGCCAACCTCGAGTCGGTCGAGGACGTATTCACCGTCGGCCTCAACCGCGCTGTGACAGTCCTTGCCGAGAAGCAGACGCGCGGAGGACGCGGCGGAACCCGCTCCACGCCCGCCGCGCTCAAGGAGCTCGGGGAACATCCCGATGGCGGCGCCATTACGGTTCGTGACGGCCGCTACGGCCCATACGTGAACTGGGGCAAGGTGAACGCCACCCTGCCCAAGGGCAAGGATCCGGCGTCCGTGACGCTTGAGGAAGCCCTTGAACTGATCGCGACCAAGGCAGGTAAGTCGGGCACCGCCAAGAAGGCCGCGCCGAAGAAGGCGGCGGCCACCAAGACGACAGCGGCAAAAAAGCCTGCAGCCAAGAAGGCTCCGGCAAAGAAGGCGAAAAAAGAGGAATAATCCCCTTTGGCAAAACGGATTTCCGGGCGCAAGACTGGCGAAGAGACACGCGATTTCCGCCCCTCGCGCGACGAAATCCTCGCTTTCATCAAGGAAAATCCCGATCAGGCCGGGAAGCGCGAGCTCGCTCGCGCCTTCGGCCTGAAGGGCGCCGACCGCGCATGGCTGAAGGATCAGCTGCGCGAGATGCAGGAAGAGGGGCTGCTGAAGAAGCAGTCGAAGCGGTTTACCCGCGCCGATGCCCTGCCCCACGTCTCCGTCCTCGACGTCTTCTCACGTGACGATGACGGCAACCTGCTCGCCCGCCCGGCGGAATGGCCGGAAGAGAACGGCTCGGCTCCGCTCGTGTCGATCCGCCCCTCTCGCGATGCAGCCCGCACTCCCGGCATCGGCGAACGTGTGCTCGCCAAGGTTTTCCCGACCGACCTTGATGAAGGTCCGGCCTACACGGCCCGCGTCATCAAGGTGTTCGAGAAGCGCCGGGACGCGGTCCTCGGCGTTTTGCGCCAGCTGCGTGACGGCTCGTATCGCATCGAGCCGGTCGAGCGCCGGCAGTCAGAGCTGACGGTGGACCGCGACTATCTCGGCGGCGCCAAGCCCGGCGACCTGGTCGAGGTCGAGCAGGTCACTTCAGGCAGATACGGCCTGCCGAAGGGCAAGGTGCTCAACGTGTTGGGCTCGCTGAGCAGCGAGAAGGCGGTCTCGATGATCGCCATCCACGCCCACGACATTCCCTACATCTTCTCGCAATCCGTTCTCGCTGAGGCAGAAGCAGCTGCGCCGGCAAGCACGGAGGACCGCGAGGACTGGCGCTCGCTGCCGCTCATCACCATCGACCCGGCAGACGCCAAGGATCACGACGACGCCGTCTATGCCGAACCGGACACGGACGAGAAGAACCCGGGCGGCCACATCGTCACCGTCGCGATCGCCGACGTCGCCTATTACGTGCGGCCGGGCTCCGCGCTCGACCAGGAAGCGCTGAAGCGCGGCAACTCCGTCTATTTCCCGGACCGCGTCGTGCCGATGCTGCCGGAGCGGATCTCGAACGACCTCTGTTCGCTGCGCGAAGGCGAGGACCGCCCTGCCTTGGCCGTGCGGATGACGTTCACCGCGGACGGCCGCAAGATCCGCCATTCCTTCCACCGCATCATGATGCGCTCGGCAGGCAAGCTCGCCTACCCACAGGCGCAGGCGGCAGTCGACGGCAGGCCGGACGAAAAGACCGCACCGCTCCTCGAGCCGGTGCTGAAGCCGCTATGGGACGCATATCGAGCTCTCAAGCGCGGCCGCAACCATCGCGGACCGCTTGAGCTCGATCTGCCTGAACGCAAAATCCTGCTGAAGGAAGACGGCACCGTCGACCGGGTCATCGTCCCAGACCGGCTCGACGCGCACAAGCTCATCGAAGAATTCATGATCCAGGCGAACGTCTCGGCGGCGGAGACGCTGGAAGCCAAGCACAAGCGGCTCGTCTACCGCATCCACGACGCGCCGTCGCTCGCCAAACAGGAAGCATTGCGCGAATTCCTGCAGACCATCGGCCTGTCGCTGGCACGCGGCGCGCAGCTGCGGCCATCCTCCTTCAACGGGATCCTTTCGCAGGTTGCCGGCAGCGAGCATGAGGCGCTGGTCAACGAGGTGGTGCTGCGCACCCAGAGCCAGGCGGTCTATTCGCCTGAGAATCTCGGGCATTTTGGCCTCAACCTGCGCCGCTACGCGCACTTCACCTCGCCGATCCGCCGCTACGCCGACCTCATCGTCCATCGAGCGCTGATCAGCGCGCATGGTTTCGGCCCTGACGGCATCACCAACGAGCAGGAAGCGCGGCTCGAAGAAATCTCGGCATTGATTTCGACCGCCGAGCGCCGCGCGATGGCTGCCGAGCGCGAAACCGTCGATCGCCTCATAGCGGAACATCTTGCCTCTCGTCTTGAAGAGTCTTTCCAGGCGCGAATCTCTGGTGTCACCAAGGCGGGGCTGTTCGTTCAGCTGCCTCAATTTGGCGCAGATGGATTCATCCCTATTTCGTCCCTTGGGGACGACTACTATATCTTCGACGAATCGGCCCGGGCTCTGTTCGGTGAGCGAAGCAGGAGGGGATATCAGCTAGCTGACACGGTTGACGTGAAACTTGTCGAAGTGGCGCCGCTAGCGGGCGCCATGCGTTTTGAAATGCTTAGTGATCCGAAGCCCCTCCCGGGCTCGAAACAGTCCTACCACAAGGCCCGCCGTTCCAAGGAGCGCGCCCGGGCCAAGGCTCCACGCCGTGGAGCAAGGAGACGATGATGGAAACCCAAGTATTCGGCGCGGCTGCCGCTGCCGAGCGCCCGATCGGCCAGTCGATTTTCCGTGGCATGATGTGCCGCTGCCCCAACTGCAACGAAGGCAAGCTGTTCAACCGCTACCTCAAGGTAGCGGATCGCTGCGACAAGTGCGGCGAGGATTTTCACCACCATCGCGCTGACGACCTTCCAGCCTATCTCGTCGTGACCATCGTCGGCCACATCATGGTTGGCGTCTACATGGGCCTCGAGAAGATGTTTGATCTGGGCATCTGGACCCATCTCGCCTATCTCGGCCCACTGACCCTCGCCATGACCCTGGCGATGTTGCCGCCCGTAAAGGGCGGCGTCGTGGGTCTGCAGTGGGCCTGCCGCATGCACGGATTCTCCGGTGAGAAGGAAGCACTGGAGACACATCCGGAACTGCAGAACTCATGACGGAAGGCGGCGCAAGGCGCCTGTCCATGGCCGGCATGAGCCGCGCCGAAATTGATAAGACGGAACTGAAGGACGCAGCACTGGGTCCAGGGCCACTCCGCCCGAAGGACGCAGCTACGCTCATTCTCCTTGACCGGTCGGGCAGCGAAATCCGCGTTCTTCTCGGCCGGCGCCATATGCGCCATGCCTTCATGCCCGGCAAATTCGTCTTTCCGGGCGGCCGCACAGATCCCTCCGATGCGCGCGTACCTTTCGCTGCGCCGCTGCATCCGAGCGAAGAAGCCAAGCTCGTTAATTCGCGCACCAGCGCGACACGGGCGCGTGCGATCGCCATGTCCGCAATTCGCGAAACTTACGAGGAAGCGGGCATTCTGATCGGCAAACGCGGCTCGTTCGAGACCGCCAAGCCAGACTGGCAGGGTTTTGTCGAGAACGGCGTCTGCCCTTCTCTGGCACCGCTGCGCTTCATTGCCCGCGCCATTACCCCTCCCGGACGAGTCAGGCGCTACGACACCCGTTTTCTCGCCGCATTCCGGGACGATGTCGCCCTCGAATTGCCTGAAGGCGGACCTACGGACGAGCTTGAGAAAATCGTCTGGCTCCCATTGGCCGAAGCGTTGGAAGCCGATATTCCCGGCATCACCAGGACAGTTCTCGGCGATCTGCTGGAGCGGCTGAAGCAGGACCCCGGCCTGTCGCCGGGCGGCGCTGTGCCGTTCTATTACCTGCGCCACAATCGCTTCCAGCGCGACCTGATCTAACAGAACCACAATCGCAAGGCATTTCGCATGGCACCAGATTCGCTGGCCGCTCAAGAGGACGTGCTTACCCACGTACGGTGGCTTTCCGTCTCGGCGGCTGTCGCCTCCATCAGCGTTGTCGGCATCGCGATCGGCCTTGGCGTCCCGCTTCTGTCGGTGATTCTGGAATCGCGCGGTTTTTCTTCCACGATGATCGGCGCCAACACGGCAGTGGCCGGCATTGCCTCTATCGTCGCCGCGCCGTTCGTAACTCCGCTCGCGACCCGATTCGGCGTCGTGCCGATAATGATCGCGATGATTCTGCTCGGCGGCCTCTCCTTCGTCGGCTTTTACTTCGCGCCGGCGTTCTGGATGTGGTTCCCGCTGCGCGCCGCGCTTCATTTCGCGCTGACGACCCTGTTCATCCTATCCGAGTACTGGATCTCAACCTCGGCGCCGCCCAACAAGCGCGGGCTGGTGCTCGGCATCTACGCAACCGTCCTGTCGCTGGGATTCGCCTTCGGCCCGTTCCTGTTCTCAGTGGTTGGCTCCTCCGGCTTCCTGCCCTTCGGCATAGCCTTTGTGCTGGTCATCATCGCTGCCCTACCCGTGATGGCGGCGCGCAGGGAAGGGCCGGACATGCGTGCCGAGTGCGACCACACCTCCAGCGGCTTCGTCCGCTACATCTGGATGGTCCCGATGGCGACCGCTGCCGTGCTGGTGTTTGGCGCGGTTGAAACTGGCGGTTTCGCGCTATTTCCCGTCTACGGCACCCGCATCGGCTATTCGGAGGCCGACGCAGCGCTTCTCCTGACCGCCGTCGGCCTGGGCAACGTCCTCCTTCAGATCCCGCTTGGCATCGTCAGCGACCGCATGAAGGACCGCCGTGTCCTGCTGGTCATCTGCGCGGCTGTTGGTCTCGGCGGCGTACTGATTCTCCCCACAATCGCCGACAGCTGGCTCCTGAGCGCCGCAGTGCTGTTCGCTTGGGGTGGCGTTGTCGCCGGCCTCTACACGGTCGGCCTCGCCCATCTTGGCTCGCGACTCTCCGGCCGCGACCTCGCCTCGGCCAACGCCGCCTTCGTGTTTTGCTATGGAATCGGCATGCTCATCGGCCCGCAGGCGATCGGCGTCACAATGGATATTGCCGGACCGAACGGCTTTTCCTGGGGCCTTGCCATCTTTTTCGGTGCCTATCTGCTCTTGGCGCTGTTCAGGATGGGCGTAAGGGCTGCGCGGACTTGACATTTCCCCGGGGTCGTTTATGTCTCCGCGCGAGTTTTCCGCAGGCCGGGCCGCCGCCCGCACTGATGCGGCAACGAGACCCCGAGAAGAGCGGACCTAGAACATGGCCAAAGCTACGACGATCAAGATCAAGCTCCTGTCTACCGCGGACACCGGTTTCTTCTACGTTACCAAGAAGAACAGCCGCACCATGACCGAGAAGATGACCAAGCGTAAGTACGACCCGATTGCGCGCAAGCACGTCGAGTTCAAGGAAACGAAGATCAAGTAATCTTCGCTCCGGCGCTGAAAACGAAAACGCCGCCCTTCGGGGCGGCGTTTTTCGTTTGTGCGGCTATGGAGTTGGAACTGGGGGCCGACCAGCAGCTGACAGCGGTACGAGGAGGCCGCTATACGCCAGCGCCGGCCGGCCGACCCCACGGACCCAGGAGATGCGGCGGACCTGAGCATCATGGGGTGTTTGAAATCAGAACGTGATTGTTTCGCCCCGCCCTGACCCTGCGGAAGATTTGCGCAGCTTCGTGGCAAAATCAATCAATTCTTAACCACGCGACAATTTTTCCTTCCAACAAGGTAAATTCTGTGATCGCCAAGTGAAAAGTCGATTCGAAGGCGGCTCAGGCAGCTGCGGCGACCACCCGGTTGCGCCCGCCGTTCTTGGCCTCGTAGAGCGCCATATCCGCCCGTTTCAACATCGCGCTGACGCTGTCTGAAGGGCCCTGCAGGAAGGACACGCCGACGCTGACTGTGACGTCCAGCGTCCCCTGCCCCGGAATGTCGAACGGCGCCGCAGCAATCTGCCCGCGGATACGCTCGGCGACCTTCTGTGCGATCTCGCCGGGGGTTTCCGGCATCACGACCACGAATTCCTCGCCACCAAAGCGGCAGACGAGATCGATGCCGCGCACGCCCCGGCGCACCCGCTCCGCGAACTCCTTCAGCACCGCGTCGCCGGCGTCATGTCCCCAGCCATCATTGATGGACTTGAAGCGGTCGATGTCGGCGATCAACAGCGACAGCGGCGTTCCGCGGTTCTGTGCCCGCTCGAATAGGGTCTGCAGGTGCGTATCGAGATAGCGGCGGTTGTTGAGGCCGGTCAGAGGGTCCGTCACGGCCATCTCTATGGTCTGGGCCACGGAGGCCCGCAAATGGTCGTTGTAGCGCTTGCGACGCACCTGTGTGACCAGGCGGGCAATCATTTCGTGCTGGTCGAGAGGCCGCACGAGATAGTCATTGACGCCGAGTTCCAGTCCCCGCACGAGCCGCGCGTCCTCGCCCTGATCGGCAAGCAGCATGATTGGTACGAAGCGCGTGCGGTCGAGCGTGCGCAGCTGCGAGCAAAGGCGCAGCGGATCGAAATCCGTCAGAGCGGTGCTGATCAGCACGCAGTCGAAATCACCCTCCGCCGCCTTGAAGAAGGCGCCCTGCGGATCCGTCTCGCAAATAAGCGTACAGCGGCCGCGCAGCATCCGCTGGATTCGGTCGACCGAATGCTGTTTGTCATCGACCAGCAGCACCGTCGGCTGTGTCTCATCGATAGAGGCCCGGCGTGACAGCAACTCCTCGATGCCGATTGCGCGAGTGGTGGAGGCGCGCAGACGCAGCTCGTCGGTGAGGCTCTTAAGCCGCACCAGACTCTTCACGCGCGTCATCAGCTGGAGGTCGTTGGCCGGCTTAGTGAGAAAATCGTCGGCACCGGCCTCAAGGCCGCGTACGCGGTCGCTCACCTGGTCGAGTGCAGTCACCATCACGACCGGAATGTGCTGGGTCGCCGGATCGCTCTTGAGGCGCCGGCAAACCTCGAAACCGTCCATGCCCGGCATCATCACGTCGAGCAGAACGACGTCGACATTGCCGCGCTCGCAGATGTCCAGCGCATCCGCCCCATTGGAGGCGGTCAACACCTCGAAATATTCGGCGAGCAGCCGGGCTTCCAGAAGCTTGACGTTGGCAGGAACGTCATCGACGACGAGTATACGCGCCGTCATTACGCATCTCCCAGATAAGACTTGATGGTCTCGATGAACCTTGCGACTGAGATCGGCTTGGAAATGTAGGCCTCGCAGCCGCCCTGCCGGATACGCTCCTCATCTCCCTTCATCGCGAAAGCGGTGACCGCAATCACCGGGATCGTGTGGAGCTCGTCGTCCTCCTTGAGCCACTTGGTGACTTCGAGGCCGGAGACTTCCGGCAGCTGGATGTCCATCAAAATGAGATCGGGTTTGTGCGTACGGGCGAGGTCGAGCGCCTCCAGCCCGTTGCGCGTCCGGACGGTTTCGTAGCCCGACGCTTCGATCAGGTCGCGGAAGAGCTTCATGTTGAGCTCGTTATCCTCGACGATCATAACCTTCTTCGCCATTGCAACCCTGTCCGGTACTTGCGCACCACCCTCAAGAAGAATTCAGGTGATGCTACATCAATCAGATTGACGAATGGCAAACGAAATAGGCGGCTTGAGAGCTATCCGTTCGGATGAGGCTTGCTCAGCTTGAGCTGCCGGCGCTAAATTCTTCCCATGGCAACGCACCCGAAAGATTCCTCCGCACGCGAAGCTGCCGAGCAGATCGCGATCTCGGCCCTCGGCTTCATCGCCAGCGACCCGGCGCTGATGCCTCGCTTCCTCGCCATCAGCGGCATCGAGGCTTCGCAAATTCGCCAGGCAGCCGCTGAACCGGGCTTCTTTGCCGGGGTGATCCAGTTCATCATGGCGCATGAGCCGACGCTGCAGGCCTTCTGCGAGGCGACGAATACGCCTCCCGCCGACGTCGGTGCTGCTCTGCGCGCCCTGCCCTTCGGCGACGACCGCTTCGACATTTCTACCTGACACGGTCGGCTTGCTGGGCGCAATGGCTTCGCCTAATGTCGCCCTGTTCCTGAAATGTCCGGCGCCATGAGCGGTTCTGCAGCCCCTGTCCTGAAAGGCTTTTGCCGCGACTGCCTCGCGCAGCATGATTCGCCGCGTCCGCGCTGCAGCAAGTGCGGCAGCCCCAGGCTTGCCTCGCATCCTGAGCTTGGACGGCTGAGCATCGCCCACATCGACTGCGACGCCTTCTACGCAGCGGTGGAAAAGCGAGACCGGCCCGAACTGCGCGACAAGCCGGTCATCATCGGCGGCGGCAAGCGCGGCGTCGTGTCGACGGCGTGCTACATCGCCCGCATCCGCGGCGTGCGCTCGGCCATGCCGATGTTCAAGGCGCTGCAGGCGTGCCCAGAAGCCATCGTTATCAAGCCGAACATGGAGAGATATGCCGCCGTTGGCCGGCAGGTGCGCGACATGATGCTCGCGCTGACGCCGCTGATCGAACCCATCTCGATCGACGAGGCCTTCCTCGACCTGTCTGGGACCGAAAAGCTTCATGGCAGGCCGCCGGCCCTCGTCCTTTGCGACTTTGCGCGGCGAGTTGAGGCGGAGATCGGCATCACGGTGTCGGTCGGGCTTTCCTACTGCAAGTTCCTCGCCAAGATCGCATCGGACCTGCAGAAGCCACGCGGGTATTCGGTCATCGGTCAGGCCGAGGCGAAGGAATTTCTGGCCGACAAGCCGGTCACGCTGATCTGGGGTGTCGGCAAGGCGTCCGCGGCGGCCCTGGAACGCGACGGCATCCGGACGATCGGCCAACTTCAGGTGATGGAGCGTAATGAGCTCATCCGCCGCTACGGGACGATGGGCAACCGGCTCTACTACCTCGCCCGCGGCGAGGATGACCGCAAGGTGGAGCCGGAACACGAAGTTAAGAGCGTGTCGGCAGAGACCACCTTCGATGACGACCTTTCCTCGCTCGATGATCTGGTGCCGGTGCTGCGCGCATTATCAGAAACTGTCTCCGGACGGCTCAAGAAGGCCGGGCTTGCCGGGCGCACCGTCGTACTCAAGCTCAAGACCGCCGACTTCCGTATCCGCACCCGCAATCGTCAGCTGCCGGACGCCACGCGCCTAGCAGACAAGATCTTTGCCACCGGTATGGAACTGCTGCGCAAGGAAGCCGACGGCACGCAGTACCGCCTGCTCGGCATTGGCGTCAGCGACCTTTCCGACGACGAGCGCGCCGATCCTCCCGATCTCGTCGACCTGAATGCGAGAAAGCGCGCCATGGCGGAACTCGCCATAGACGCGCTTCGGGAAAAGTTCGGAGGCAAGGCCGTGGAGACCGGCTACACCTTCGGCAAGGGTGTAATAAGGGGCAGGCCGCAGCGCGACGCCGACTAGCCGCCCCCTTGACGCAATCAGATGCCGACCGTTGGGCGGCGGAAGAAGCCGCCAGAGCGGGGAGCCGAGACTTCCTGAACCGGACCTAGCTCGTCCGGTGCCGGCGGCTGAGGCTGCGGTTGCGGCTGCGGGTTGATCTGGCGGGCAACCCATTTCGGCAGCTGCTTCTGCGGGTACATCAGCGGCTCGTCCTGCAACACGACGACATTGGCGCCTACCGGAACGCGGCCGTAGAGGTCGATGATGTCTTGGTTGAACAGGCGAATGCAGCCCGATGAGACCGCGAGGCCGATCGACCACGGCTCGGTGGTGCCATGGATGCGGAACAGCGTGTCGCGCCCGTCCTTGTAGAGGTACAGCGCACGCGCGCCCAGCGGGTTCGTAAGACCCGGTTCCATGCCGTCGGCAAGGTGGCCGTAACGCTCTGGATCGCGCTCTATCATGGACCTGGTCGGCGTCCAGCGCGGCCATTCGGCCTTGCGGCCGATCTTGGCGGCGCCTTCGAAGGCGAGGCCATCCTTGCCGACGCCGATGCCGTAGCGCAGTGCCTTGCCGTTTTCCTGCACGAGGTAGAGGAAGCGGTTGGCGGTATCGATGACAATCGTCCCCGCAGGCTCGGAACGATGGTAATCGACCTGCTGGCGCAGGAAGCGCTCTTCGACCTTGGAAATGTCGGTCGCGGGAATCGGGAAGCGTTCGTCGGGAAGCGGGCCGTACATGGCCAGGTAATAGGGAGACGGACCGGGAGCAACCGCTTGGACAACCTTTCCGGTCGTCGTACATCCGGCCAGGAACACGGGTACGGAAGCAAGGAAAAAGCGCCGGGACATACCCGCGCGGGTCGAGCGGGTGTCCGGTTCACCGGCATCGGTCTTCACACACATAAGCGGACCTGAGACTAGTTCTTGTTGACACGCGCCAAGGGACGCAGGCGAGTGCACCACCCAGATGGTGCTTGATGCTCAATGCCCGCCAAACATGGCGACGAAGGGAGAATCTCGCGGCAGAAAAGTGGCAAGAAGCTCCCGTGGCGCAATTGCCACAGCTGCTAGTTACCCAGAACCTCGTCGTAGGCGCGGAGTGCGCCCGGAACGCCAACGCCAGACAGAATGGCGGCGTTCTCCGGGGTCGGCACGCTCATCGCGGTGAAGGTTCCCACTTCCAGGGAACGGATCGCCTGGTAGGCGGTCACGAGGGACCCGGGACTGATCGAGGAGATTTCCTTGCGGTACAGTCCTTCCGTGCCACCAAAATCTGTGTTTGCACCACCAGCCCTCGCCGTCTGCGACGATGGGAAGAGGTAAGCCACTACAGCAGAAGAAGAATCGACGTACATGGAGGAATCCATCCCGATGAATTGTCCGGGCTTCTAACCTCCATATGTCGCTGCGGGCTTAACCGCCACCTCGCAATTTGATTCAAATGCGAGGTTCCACACCTTACGCGTCGAGCATGTCCTTAACGGTTGTTGCCAGCTGCTTCAGCGTGAACGGCTTGGGCAGGAAGCCGAACTTCGCCTCCTGCGGCAGGTTTTTGGCGAAGGCATCCTCGGCATAGCCCGACACGAAGATGAACTTGATGTCCGGCTGGCGCTTGATCAACTCGCCGAGCAGCGTCGGGCCATCCATTTCCGGCATGACGACGTCGGAGACAACGATGTCCACCTTGCCGCCGAGTTCGTCGAAGATCTCCAGGGCCTCGATGCCGGAGGTCGCCTCGTGAACGGTGTAGCCGCGCGACACCAGCGCGCGCACGCTGCCCATGCGCACCGCATCTTCGTCCTCGACGAGGAGGACGGTCGCCGAGCCGGAGAGGTCCTTCGCCGCGGGCTTTTCCTGGGCTGGCGCCGCCGCTGCAGCAGTTGCGTCGCCATTGGCGGCTGCGGCCTGCGCTTCCTCGTGGACGTGCCTTTGCGCCTCGACGACATGGCGCGGCAGGAAGATGTGGAACGCCGTGCCCTTGCCCACCTCGGACGTGCAGAAGATGTAGCCGCCCGTTTGCTTGACGATGCCGTACACCATCGACAAGCCAAGGCCGGTGCCCTTGCCCACTTCCTTGGTGGTGAAGAACGGCTCGAAGATCTTTTCCAGCACTTCCGGCGGGATGCCGGTGCCGGTGTCTTCGACCTCGACCATCACATAGTCGCCCGGCACCAGTTCGCGGTAGCCGAAGCTCGCGCATTCGGACGCAAGCACGTTGCGCGTGCGGACCGCCAGCGCGCCACCATTCGGCATCGCATCGCGCGCATTGACCGTCAGGTTGACGATCACCTGTTCGAACTGGCCTATGTCGGCCTTGACCGGCCAGATGTCGCGGCCGTGCTCGACCGTGAGCTTGATCTCGTTGCCGACGAGACGCGACAAGAGCATGCGCAGATCGGCAAGCACGTCGGTGAGGTTGAGAACTTCCGGACGCAGCGTCTGCTTGCGCGAGAACGCCAGCAGCTGCCGCACGAGCGAGGCCGCGCGGTTCGCGTTCTGCTTGATGTTCATGATGTCCGGGAAGGACGGATCTGACGGACGGTGGTTCGCAAGCAGCAGGTCCGAGGCCATGATGATGGCGGTCAGGACATTGTTGAAGTCGTGCGCGATGCCGCCGGCGAGCTGGCCCACCGCCTGCATCTTCTGGCTCTGCGCCATCTGCGCCTCGAGCGCCTTCTGCTCGGTCGTCTCGACAGCGTAGACGATCGCCGCTTCCTCGGCGCCGTCGCCAGTGCCGCCATCGGCGACCGCGCTCACATAGAAGCGGATGTGCCGCTCCTCGTTCCCCGGAATCACCGAATCTATCGGCGCGATATCGGCCTGCCGCTGGCGCGCCTTGGCGAGCGCCGCCTCGAAGGCGTCGCGGTCGCGCGGGTGGATGACCGCCTCGAGCTTGACGCGCCGGTCGAGCATGTCGCGGTCAACGACCGCCGCAAACAGCGACAGGAACGGCGCGTTAGTCCGCAGGATGCGCCCCTCCCCATCGACGCCCGCGATCGCCATCGGCGTTGAGTTGAAGAAGCGGGTAAAGCGCACTTCTGATGCGCGCAGGTCTGCCGACGCGTCCTCGCCGTGGTTGCGGTTGAGCACGATCGTTCGCGATGGGCCGGGTGCTCCATCGCGGCTGGCGGTCACGCGGTGCATGAAGCGGACCGGAAGGATCGCCCCATTTACGGTCGACAGGTCGAGGTCGATCACCGCGTTGCGCGTCTGGCCCGGATCGGCCTTCACCGAGCGCACCAGCGCCATGCCGTCGCCGGCGACGATCTGTGAGAGCGTGGTGGAGCCTGGCGTGAAGCCGGCAAGGTCGATGCCCAGCCACTCGGCCAGCGTCGCATTGATATAGGTGATGCGGCCCGCGGCATCGGCGGCAAAAAAGCCGGCGGGCGCGTGGTCGAGATGATCGATCGCCTTCTGCAAGTCGAGGAAAAAGCGCTCCTGCTCCGCGCGCTCAACCGATATGTCGGCGATTTCCCACGCCGACAGCGGTTGCCGGTATCCCGGCACCTTGAAGGTGCGAGCGCGCAGCCGGTACCAGCGCGCGCCGGTGTCCCTCCCCGGACGAATAGCGGTATTGAGGCGAAATTCGCCGTCACCGGAAATTCCGTCGCGCAGGCCCGACGCCAGCCGGTAGACCACAGGCGACGCTTCCGGATTGTCAGAAAGCAATCCTTCGATGGTGCGCACATCAGCGGCGGACGTCGCGCCGATCATTTCGGCATAGGCGTTGTTGGCGTAGACGATGCGACCCTTGATGTCGGTGACGAGCAGCCCCTGCCGCATCGTGTCGACGAAGGAGCGCGCAAGCTCGTCGGCCGTGGAGCGCGGCGCAATCTGGATGAAGCCGATCGCAGCCGTGAACAGGAAGCCGACGCCGATCATCGCCAGCATACCAAGCAGGCCAAGGAGGAACGGATCACCAAACCAGTTGCGGAACAGCGTGAACGCCACCGCCGCAACGATCAGGACAACGATGAAGATGAAGAGGCGCGTGATCGTGCCGGGACGTGCGCTCTGGTCAACGATCGCTGCGGGACGGGTTTCGCCGCCGGTATCCTTCGCCATTCCTATCCTGCCTGACCTCGACGTTAACCTCGCATACATCATGCTTAACAGCGTCCGCAAGCGCGGCTTCGGGCTCGCAAAGCATGCTGGCAATGACCATGCCAGCTTCGCTCAAGCTTCGCGCGCGGCAGAGGCCGCAGACCGCTTGCCGTCTCGTAACGCGACGACTACTGTCCCAGTCATACTCCATAGCCTTAGAGGGAGCGGGCGATGCAGGCTTGGCTAGAGAGTGTTGCGCCGGGATATGGATCAGCGTTGTTATGGACGCTGGCCGCACTGATCGGACTGCTGATCCTTTTGATTGCGATCCGAATCGTTCGCGGTCTCACCTTCGGTACTTTCGTGGCAGGAGGGCGCAACCGCAAGACGCGACTTGCGGTCATGGATGCCACCGCAGTCGACAGCAACCGGCGACTGGTCCTTGTACGCCGCGATGATGTCGAACACCTGCTCCTCATCGGCGGCCCGACCGACGTGGTCGTCGAACAGAATATCCGCATGGTGCCACCGTCGCGGCGTCCCGCACCGGCCGAGGATCACGCCGAGCACCATACTCCCGCAGCAGCCCCGGCGCAGCCCGTACAGGCTCCTGTCTCCGCGCCGATGGCAGCGCCAGCAGCAGCACGCCCCGCGCCTCGGGTCGTTGCACCCGTTGCACCTGCGGCTCCGGCCTACCAGCCAACGGCGTCAACGGCTGGCCCCGCCGTCCCCATGCCGCCAGTGACGCCTCGTCCTGCCACGGTCACGCCGACCGTTTCCCCGTTGGCGACTCGCCCCGCACCGTCGCCGGCACCTGCACCTGCAGTTGCGTCGCCTGCGGCTCCCTCAACCATTGCCAGGGCCGAACCGAAGTTTGGCTCGGCAGCATCGGAACCGGCTCGTTCCCTACCTCCGGTGACGCCGGCGGCACCTGCGACGCCCACCACGGCGGTTCCGGCCGTGGAACCGGTCAAGCCAGTTCAAACAGCGCCGCGCCCGTCGCTCGACGAAAGCCTTCTTCAAGAACTGGAAGAATCGATCGGCAAGGAAGTGAACACGTCCGCAGCGCCTGCCTCGCCGGCTCCAGCGGGATCGCAGACCGACGCCGATCGCGCGCTCGACGATGAAATGAGCCGCCTGCTCGGGGACCTCGGTGCAGTGAGGCGCTGAGATTCTTCAGCCCCACCCGGAACAGATCAGGCCGAAGCTCGCCCCGGCCTTGTGCTTCGTTCACCAGTTCGCGTCGAGCAGTAGTCCGCAAAGAAAAACGGCGCCCGCTTGCGAGGGCGCCGTCTCTGGTTCTGAGAAGACCAAAAAAAATGCGGCCATAGGCCGCCGCAGAAATTTAGTCGTCCCTGTAAACCTTCTCGCGTCGCTCATGGCGCTCTTGCGCTTCGATGGAGAGCGTCGCAATCGGACGGGCATCCAGTCGCTTCAGAGAAATGGGCTCGCCCGTCTCTTCGCAATACCCGTAAGTCCCCTCGTCGATCCTCTGGAGCGCTGCGTCAATCTTTGCGATCAGCTTACGCTGACGATCGCGTGCACGCAGCTCGATCGAACGATCCGTCTCTGACGAAGCCCGGTCGGCCAGATCCGGCAGGTTGGCGTTTTCCTGCTGGAGGATCTCCAGCGTCTCGCGCGCCTCCCGAAGGATCTCGTTCTTCCAGGCGATCAGCTTTGCTCGGAAGTAGGCCTTCTGACGCTCGTTCATGAAGGGCTCGTCTTCGGAGGGAACGTAATCGTTAAGCACGATATCTGACATTCGACTCAATCCCAAAGCTGCGATCCGGCGCCTATATATTCCCCCTGACCAGCTGGCACAAGGTCAAAGACTTGATGAGTCACACACTTGTTAAAGCCTATTTATTAGACACTTAGCGCACCGCATGGGCATCTTTACCTTGCGCTACATCCTAATTGTGCATTGCAACCAACGTTTTACCTCATTGCTTCCCCCAATCGGTCCCGCTAAACATCCATCCCGCGCCGCCCGGGTGCGCGGCAGTCTAGCTGGGGGATCCGCATGCCTCGCCTCTATCTTCTGCGACACGCAAAGGCGCGATGGGCCGAGCCCGGGGTCAAGGACTACGACCGCGGACTGGATGCGTCGGGGAAGGCGGATGCGGAGCAACTGGGCATCGACATGCTCGAGGCGGGGTACCTCCCCAACCTCGTTTTGTGCTCCGGCGCAAAGCGCGCCCGTGACACCTGGAATGCAATTGCCCAGCATGTCGAAGCAGATGACGTCCGCTTTCTAGAAGGCCTCTACAGCTCCGATGCCGCCGGTTACCTCGACATCATTCGTGAGTCAGACAGTACCGGTTCGGTGCTGGTCGTCGGCCACAATCCGATGATGGAGGACCTCGCGGTTGCGCTCTCTCGCGAGGGCGAGGAGCAGGCACTGGCGGCGGTCAGGTGCGGCTTTCCGGCCTGCGGTCTTGCCGTGATCCGCTTCTCGACCGCGCTGGCGGAAATCGCACCGGAAGACGGCTATCTCGAAGCCTTCCTCAAGCCGCACAGCCTCTGAGCGTTCAGCCATCCTCTTTTGCGGATGCGGGCAACGTCCTATATCGGGCGCAGATGAAGCCGCGACGGGGACGACTTGGCCAGCCTCACGACATTTACCGACGACGCGCTGATCGCGCTCGACACGCTTGCTGGCCACGCGACGGGACTGGTCAATCCGACCCTCCGCCTGGGCGTGACGGGCCTCTCCCGCGCCGGTAAGACCGTCTTCATCACCGCGCTCGTCCACAATCTCATTCATGGCGGCCGGCTGCCGCTGTTCGAGGCGCAGAAAAGCGGGCGCGTCGTCCGCGCCTACATGGAGCACCAGCCGGACGACACGGTCCCGCGCTTCCTCTACGAGGATCATGTCGCCGCGCTGCTGGAGCGCCGCGAGTGGCCTGAGTCTACGCGCGCGATCTCGGAACTGCGCCTGACGATCGAATACGAGTCGGCGTCCGGCTGGGGCAGGCTGTTTTCCCGCGGCAGGCTTGCACTCGACATCGTCGACTATCCGGGCGAATGGCTGCTGGACCTTCCCCTGCTGGGCAAGGATTTTGCGCAGTTTTCGGGCGAGGCTTATGACCTGTCGCTGCTTCCGGTGCGCGCGGATCTGTCGGCCGAATGGCGCACCCTTGCAGGCAGCGTAGATCCGGATGCTCCGGCCGACGAAGTAACGGCCCGAAATCTCGCAGAGACCTTTGCCCGCTATCTGAAAGCCTGCAAGGACGACTCGCGCGCGCTCTCGACGCTGCCGCCCGGCCGCTTCCTGATGCCGGGCGATCTCGACGGCTCACCTGCCCTCACCTTCGCGCCGCTGCCGAACCTGCCGGAAGGCAGGGCCAAGCCGGGTTCGCTACGGGCGATGATGGAGCGCCGCTATGAGGCCTACAAGACGCACGTCGTAAAGCCGTTCTTCCGCGAGCATGTCGCGAAGCTTGATCGCCAGATCGTGCTGGTCGATGCCATGCAGGCGATCAATGCGGGACCGGAGGCGGTCGCCGACCTCGAGAGGGCGCTGACCGAAATCCTTGCCTGTTTCCGCCAGGGCCGCACCGGCCTGCTGACCGGCCTGATCTCGAAGAAGATCGACCGCATCCTGATCGCGGCCACCAAGGCCGACCACATTCACCATGAAAGCCACGACCGGCTGCAGGCGATCGTCCGCCGCCTTGCATCTCGTGCTGCCGAGCGTGCCAGCCTCTCCGGAGCCGAGGTCGAGGCGCTGGCGATGGCGGCGGTCCGCGCGACTCGCGAGGGCACGGTCACCCAGGGCAAGGATACGCTTCCGGTCATCATCGGCACTCCGCTCAAGGGCGAGACCATCGATGGCGAGACGTTTGACGGCGAGACGGAGACGGCGATCTTCCCGGGCGACCTGCCCGCCTCGCCCGACGCGATCCTGAAGCCCAACGGCAACCAGATCCGCTTCGTGCGCTTCCGCCCTCCGAAGCTCGAGCGCACCGCCGAGGGCGTCACGCTGTCGCTGCCGCACATCCGCCTAGACCGGGCGCTGCAATATCTGCTGGGGGACAGGCTCGCATGATGCCGCCGCGCAAACCCGCCGCTTTCAAGGTGACGCCGGTAGAGTCTGAGGCAGAGGACGCTGAGCGCCACAACCGCGCCCCGCGCGCGCTTTCCCCTGAACTGGTAACCCCGGTCGAGATCGACGTGTTCGATGAGGAAGAGCAGGCGCTGACCATTCCGCCGCCACCCGTTGCGCGGCGCCGCTCGAAGCTCGGTGCCATCTTCTTCGCTGCCATCGGTATCCTGATTTCGCTGGCACTGGGTCTGTGGGTCGACAGCCTGATCCGCGACCTGTTCTCGCGCTCGGACTGGCTCGGCTGGTTCGCCGCCGGCGTCGCTGCCATCGCGGCACTTGCCTTTATCGTTATCCTCGCCCGCGAGCTGGTTGGCCTTGCCCGCCTGGCCTCGGTCGAGAAGCTGCGCGCAGGCGGCCTCGACGCAATCGCCAGCAACGATGCCCGTCGCGCCCGCGCTTTCGTGCAGGAGCTGTCCGGGTTTGTTGCGCGTCGCCCTGAAACTGCAGCCGGCCGCCGCGCGCTGCAGGACCTCAAGGGCGAAATCATTGACGGCGCCGATCTGGTCCGTCTCGCCGAGGCGGAGCTGCTTGCCCCGCTCGACGCCCGCGCCCAGGAACTCATCCTCGACGCGGCCAAACGCGTATCTGTGGTGACAGCCGTCAGCCCTCGCGCGCTTTTCGACATCGCCTATGTGCTGTTCGAGGCCGGACGGCTGATCCGCCGCCTCGCCGAGCTTTACGGCGGCCGGCCCGGCACCATCGGCTTCATCCGCCTCACCCGCGACGTGCTGGCACATCTGGCCGTCACTGGTGTGGTTGCCGCTGGCGATGAGTTCGTCCACCAGATCCTCGGCCAGGGCCTTGCCGCCCGCGTCTCGGCTAAGCTAGGCGAAGGCGTGGTCAACGGCATGATGACGGCGCGCATAGGCGTTGCCGCGATGGAGACCTGTCGCCCGATGCATTTTGCCGCCGTGAAGCGGCCGGGCATGGGCGATTTCCTTGCTTCGCTAACGAAGTTTGCGAAGGACAAGGGTGCGACAGCGGCGACCGGTGAAAGACGGTGACCAGGCCGCACCTTTGCGTGACAACCCCAATCACAATCTGCTAGACGTCACCCGAAATAGACGAACCGTTAACCATTCTTCTACATGGTTTGGCAGCTGTTCTCAGTTCTGTTCTCGGGTGTTCCAATGATCGCACGCAAGGCTCTGTCCGCGCTTCTGCCAGTTGCAACGGCGGCCGCGATTCTCAGCTTGCCGGCACCCGCAGAGGCGTCCGAGCAGGACAAGAAGTTCTTCAACAAGGTCGAGGGTGCCTGGTCCGGTCCGGGCGAGATCGTCGCCGGCAAGTACAAGGGCACGCGCTTCACCTGCAACTTCACCGGCATGACGGCGAAGGACAAGGTCGGCATGACGCTGGACGGCGGCTGCCGCGTCGGCCTGTTCACGCAGAAGATGTCGGCAAATGTCGAGCTCGCGGGCCGCAAGGGCTATCGCGGCACGTTCATGGATGGCGCGGTCGGTGAAGGCCTTGATGTGATCGGAGGTCAGGTCAACGGCCGCAAGGTCACCCTGACCCTCAACCGCAATCAGCTCAACGGCGCAATGCTCGCGAGCCTCCCTGATGACGATACTCTGCATGTCACCGTCTCGGTGAAGGTCGACAAGCAGATGGTTCCGGTCATCGGCATGAACCTGAAGCGCGTCGACGCTTCGGCCATCGGGGCGATTGCCGGCAAGTAACCCCGCCGGCAATCCGGATCAGCGAAAAATCGCTTACTTCACGTTCTCGAATAGCTCGGCAAACTTGGTCTTTGCCTTGCCGGCGTGCTTCACGGCCTTCGCCTTCTCCAGGTTCGTCGGCTGACCGACCTGGACCAGCATGACCATGCCCATGCCGTAGTGCGGCGTGCACTTGATGCCGTAAACGCCCTCGGCGGTCACCGTGTAGGTGTAATCCTCGTTGATCTTGCCCTTAAACGCCTCGGCGCCCTCGGGAAGCATGGTGTTGATCGACTCGACGTTATGCGACTTGTCGGTGGCAACGAAATGGATGGTGTCGCCGGGCTGCACCTGGATGAAGTCCGGCTGGAACACCATGGCGCCCTTGTCGCCCTTGTTAAGCATCAGGACCTCGTGCTCCGCAGCCATTGCCGGCGCGGCAAACGCCGTCGCAGCGGCCAGTGCGATCGCTGCCATTGCCCTGTTCATTCTCATTTCCTTTCAAGCATCATGATGTGCCGGGCATGAGCCCGCCCGGCTGGGCTTCCGGACTCGTCATTCGGGGCGGTCCTAAAGGCTGCGTTCGGTTATCGGCAAAATCCCCACCGAGTCCTGATTGCGATGGAACGCGATCGACAGCCGGAACGAGTGCGCGACGCGCAGGGCGCGCTCCATGAAGAGATCGGCGACTTCCTGCGGGCAGATCGAGCGAACGGTGTCTCGGAACAGCGCCAGCCAGCGCCGGAAGTGCGGCTCCTCGAGTTGAGGGATCGAAAGATGTGGCGSCAGCGGCCGGCCGTCATAGCGGCTGGTGCGCAGCAGCACCGACGACCAGAAGTCGCACATTTTGGCGAGGTGCACAGGCCAGGCTTCCGGTGCGATCTTCGAGTTGAAGATCGGCCCGAGCAGGTCATCGTCGCGGATCTTGTCGTAGAAACCATGCACGACGGCCCGGATCATGTCCTCGTCGAGCACCTCCGGCAGCGGCTTGCCGTCGATGACTGGCGTTCGTGAGGGTGCTGGTCGTCCCTGCATCTTGAGTCCTTTCCGGCGGCGGCAACTGTATCCGCTTTGTTGAACATGGTGATCATATTATCAGACCGCCAGTTCCCGGCTGCGCGCAAAAGCGTCGCAGTGACGTTGGGTTAGACGAGACATTCCACTGAAATGCGCTGCTCCGAGCCCCTCTTCTCATCCCGCGGCATTCCCGCCTCCGCCGCTTGTTGGTACGATCCGCGCCGATCCTAATGAAGGAATCGAACACATGGGTTCACTCACACGTTTTTCCGTCGCCCCGCTCGCGACAATGACACGCAAGCTCGCCGCAGTCGCGTCAGGTCGCGCCGAGCCTGACCTTGTCATTCGCGGTGCGCGCGTCCTGTCTACCTATTCGGAACGCATCCTGCCGGACCGCGAGGTCTGGGTTGCCGGCGGACGCATCGCCGCCGTGAAGCCGAACGGCACCTACCAGGGCGGAAGCGCCAAGCTGTACGACGCCCGCGGCGGCATCATCGCCCCGGGTCTCGTTGACCCGCACATCCACATCGAGTCGAGCATGGTCACCGCTTGCGCTTATGCGGAAGCAGCCCTGCTCAACGGCACGACCACGATCTTCTGCGACAGCCACGAGATCGGCAACGTCATGGACGTCGCCGGCGTCGAGGCGATGCTCGAGGACGCACGTCAGGCGCCGCTGTCAATCTTCCTCACAGTTCCGAGCACAGTGCCGGCGACCTCGCCCGAGCTTGAGACCGCCGGTGGCGACCTGACGGCTGAAAAGATTGGCGCGCTGTTCGACAAGTGGCCGGAAGCCCTCGCGCTCGGCGAGAAGATGGACTTCGTGCAGGTCGCGATGGGCGACGAGCGCAGCCACGCGATCCTCGCAGCCGCACTGCAGCGCGGCCGCCCGGTCTCGGGGCACGTCTACGGCCGAGAGTTCGTTTCCGCCTATGCGGCGTCAGGTGTTACCGACACGCACGAGGCGATCGACCGCGGCATCGCCGATGACCTGCTCGAAGCCGGCATCTGGCTCTTCCTGCGCGGTGGTCCTCCGACGACGCCGTGGCACAGCCTGCCGCTCGCCATCAAGACGATCACCGAGCTCGGCGCCTCGCACAAGCGCATCGCTGTCTGCACCGATGACCGCGACGCCGACGACCTGCTGATGTTCGGCCTCGATTGGGTGGTACGCGAGGCGATAGCAAACGGCATGAGCCCGGAACAGGCCTGGGCGATGGGTTCGCTCCACGGTGCCACCCGCTTCGGCGTCGAGAACGACATCGGTGGCATGGGCGGCGGTCGCCGCGCGGACCTCGTGCTGCTCGACGACGCGATGAAGCCGGTCAACACCTGGTACGGTGGCGAGCTGGTCGTTGAGGATCGCAAGATCACGCCGCTGCTCGACAAGGAATTGTCGGACCGCTACCGCTACCCGGACGCGGCCTACAAGACCGTCAAGCTGCCGGAAAAGGTCAAGCTCACTCCGGACCTGCCGGCTGGCAAGGTCACCGTCAACGCGATCCGCACCGAACTGCCGGGCATTACCCTCGGCCACGAGAAGATCACGCTCGAGCCGGCCTCCAGCTGGGCCGAGCACTTCGACCGCCACAACCTCTGCTTCGTCACGGTTGTCGAACGCCATGGCAAGTCGCAGGGCAACGTCGCCCACGGCCTGCTCAGCAACTTCAACCTGAAGCGCGGCGCGGTTGCTTCGTCGGTCGGCCATGACAGCCACAACATCATTATTGCCGGCCGCAACGAGGAGGACATGCAGGTCGCCCTCAAGGCGATCGCCGACAAGCAGGGCGGCGTCTGCGTGGTCGTTGACGGCAAGGTCACTGCGATGGTCGAGCTGCCGATCGCGGGCCTGCTCTCCGACAAGCGCGTCACCGAGGTCGCCGAAGAGGTGAAGCTGCTCAAGAAGGAATGGGAGGCCGCCGGCTGCTCCATCCCCTACATGGGCTTCAACCTCATTCCGCTCTCGGTCATTCCGGAAATCCGCATTACCGACAAGGGCCTGGTGCTGGTCCCGGAGATGGAGATCGTCCCGCTCGTCGAGACGGCCTAACCCACGAAAATGCCTTCCGGCCTCCACGGCCGGAAGGTTCCCTTCGGTTCCGTTCGGCCGGATTTCGTGCGATAGCTAGCCTCACCTTCGACACCCGAAACAACGAGGCGCGCGATGTCTGGCATCCCGTCAAAATCAGCAGGCGCGAGCGTCCATCCGCTCCCGGTCGCCGCTGCAAATCCTTCTCCTGAAATTCCGCGCAATCCCGGCGTGGCGCTCGATCTCGGCTGGCTGGAGGAAATGCGCCACGTCAATCGCTCCGCCCTTGAGCGCCGCGCCGCGACCATCACCAAGCGCCGCTCCATCAAAGGCGACAACCAGGCCGCATGGCTGCTACGCGCCACCTCGCTGATGGACCTGACGACGCTGAACAGTGACGATACGGACGATCGCGTGCGCCGGCTTTGCGCCAAGGCAATCAATCCCTTGCGCGAGGATCTTCGCAAAGGACTGGATCTCGGCGACGAACTCATCCATCCTGCCGCCGTCTGCGTCTACCACCCGTTCGTTGCCACTGCCGTGAAGGCGCTGGAAGGCTCCGGTGTGCATGTCGCCGCCGTCTCGACCGCCTTCCCGCACGGCCTTGCGCCGCTCTCTTCGCGCCTCGAAGAAATCCGCGCCTCCGTCGCCGACGGCGCCAACGAGATCGACATCGTCATCCGCCGCGGCCTTGTCCTCGGAGGCCACTGGCAGGAACTCTACGACGAAGTGCGCCAGTTCCGCGAAGCCTGCGGCGAGGCGCACCTCAAGGTCATCCTTGGTACCGGCGACCTAACCACGCTGCGCAACGTCATGCTCGCCTCGATGGTGGCGATGATGGCGGGCGCCGACTTTATCAAGACCTCGACCGGCAAGGAAAGCGTCAACGCGACGCTGCCGGTCGGGCTGGTCATGACCCGCGCCATCCGCGCCTATGAGGAGCGCACCGGCTACAAGATCGGCTTCAAGCCCGCCGGCGGCATTTCCTCCGCCAAGGCTGCGCTCGACTGGCTGATCCTCATCCGGGAGGAGCTGGGCCGCCGCTGGCTTGAACCAGACCTCTTCCGCTTCGGCGCGTCGAGCCTGCTCACCGACATCGAGCGACAGCTCGAGCATCACGTCACCGGCCGTTACTCGGCCGCTTATCGCCACGCCATGGCCTGACGGGGATTTTTTTCATGAACATTCTCGACCGCTACCACGCCATGGAATACGGCCCTGCCCCTGAAAGCCGCGCGGAAGCCGATGCGTGGCTCGCTGCTCATGATTTTTCGAAGGCGCTGTTCATCGACGGCAAGTGGCGGAAGGCATCCGGCGGCGCCACCTTCGCCACCCACGAGCCCGCAACCGGGAAGCTGCTGGCGAATGTCGCCGAGGCCAATAACGCCGACGTCGATGCGGCCGTCGCCGCTGCGCGCCGCGCCCTGCCAAAATGGCGTGCGACCTCCGGCTACCAGCGCGCGCGCATCCTCTACGCCATTGGCCGCGCCATGCAGCGCCACTCGCGGCTATTTGCGGTTCTAGAGTCGCTCGACAACGGCAAGCCGATCCGCGAAAGCCGCGACATCGACGTACCGCTAGCCATCCGCCATTTCATCCACTATGCCGGCTGGGCGCAGTCGCTGGAGAAGGAATTTCCGGGTGAGCAGGGCGTCGGCGTCTGCGGCCAGATCATTCCCTGGAATTTCCCGCTGCTGATGCTGGCGTGGAAGGTGGCGCCGGCGCTTGCCACCGGCTGCACGATTGTCCTGAAGCCGGCCGAGTTCACGCCGCTCACGTCGATCCTGTTCGCCGAGATCTGCGAGAAGGCCGGCGTGCCGCGCGGCGTGGTCAACATCGTTCAGGGCGGGCCGGAGACCGGCGCTGCCATCGTCAATCACCCCGGCATCGACAAGATCGCATTCACCGGCTCGTCCGAGGTCGGCAAGATCATCCGCAAGGCAACCGCGGGCTCCGGCAAGAAGCTGTCGCTCGAACTTGGCGGCAAGTCGGCCTTCATCGTCTTTGAGGACGCGGATCTCGACTCCGCTGTCGAGGGACTGGTCGACGGCATCTGGTTCAACCAGGGGCAGGTTTGCTGCGCCGGCTCGCGCCTCCTGGTGCAGGAAGGGATTGCCGAGGCCTTCCTCGCCCGGGTCCGCGCCCGCATGGCAAAGCTTCGACTGGGCGACCCGCTCGACAAGAACACCGACATAGGCCCGCTGGTCGACCGCACACAGCTCGACCGTGTCCGGAGCCTGATCGCCGAGGGTGAACGCCAAGGTGCGTCCTGCTGGCGGCCTGACGCTGACGTTCCGGCGAACGGCTGGTATCACCTGCCTGTGCTGGCCACCAAGGTCGCTCCTGCCAATGTGCTGGCTCAGGAGGAAGTGTTCGGCCCCGTACTAGCGGCAATGACGTTCCGCGACCATGCGGAGGCTGTGGAGCTTGCCAATAACACCCGCTACGGCCTCGCCGCCTCGGTCTGGAGCGAGAACATCAACGTGGCGCTGCATGTCGCGCCGCAGCTGAAGGCCGGTGTCGTCTGGATCAACGCCACCAACATGTTCGATGCCGCCTGCGGCTTCGGCGGTTATCGCGAAAGCGGCTTTGGCCGCGAAGGCGGCCGCGAGGGCCTGCGCGAGTATCTGGCGCCCGTCGTCAAGCCGAAGCCCGGGAGGATCGAGCCGTTCAAGCTTCCGAAGCCCCGCGAAGCGGCAGCACAAGACTTCATCGACCGCACCCCAAAACTGTTCATTGGCGGCAAGCAGGTGCGGCCCGATAGCGGCTATTCCTTCCCGGTGCCCGATCGCAAGGACAACCAGATCGGCGAGGTCGGCCTCGGCAGCCGCAAGGACATCCGCGACGCGGTGAGCGCCGCCCGAGCCGCCAAGGGTTGGGCTAGTGCCACGCCCTATAACCGCGCACAGGTTCTCTATTTCCTCGCCGAGAACCTCTCGGTCCGTGGCGAAGAGTTCGCGGCGCGCATCTCGGCACTGACGGGAGCATCCGGCAGGGTTGCGCAGGCGGAGGTTGACGCCTCGATCGAGCGGATCTTCGCCGCCGCCGGCATGGCCGACAAGTTCGAGGGCCGCGTCCACCAGCCGCCATCGCGCGCGGTGACGCTCGCGTTGCATGAACCGGTCGGCGTGCTCGGCGTCGTCGCGCCCGATCAGCAACCTTTGCTGGGGCTCGTCGCGATGATTGCCCCAGCCCTCGCCATAGGCAACGCGGTCATCGCGATTCCTTCAGCGCGGTATCCCCTGATCGCAACCGACCTCTATCAGGTGTTCGAGACGTCTGATCTTCCGGCCGGCGCGATCAACATTGTAACCGGCAAGCCGGGAGAGCTCGCGACCGTGCTGGCGAAGCACGACGACGTCGATGGACTTTGGGTCGTGGCGGATGCTGAAACCTGCCGCGTGGCCGAGGCGGAATCAGCCGGCAACCTCAAGCGCGTCTGGACCTCGCAGGGTTATGCTGTCGACTGGAATTCGGAACAGGGTTCTCTGGAGACCTTCCTTAGCAGAGCAGTCGAGGTAAAGAACGTCTGGGTCCCCTATGGCGATTGATGGCGGCTTGCCCGACCCGGCAATTTCAGCCAAATCTTTCAAATGAAGGAAAACCGAAAGCTCCCCGACGACGCCCTGCTGCCGCGCGACACGCGCCGTTCTCTGCCGATCGCATTGCTGCGCGCACGCGAAGCGGTGATGGCCCGCTTCCGCCCCGTACTGCAGTCGCAGGACGTGACGGAGCAGCAATGGCGGGTCATCCGTGTGCTGGCGGAACAGAGCCCGCTGGATGCGACGGAACTCGCCGACCGCGCCTGCATTCTTGCACCGAGTCTTACGCGCATCATCAGGTCGCTGGAGGAGCGCGGGCTGATCTTGCGCGAACGAGACCAGGGTGACGGCCGGCGCATCCTCCTCTCCCTCTCCGACAAAGGCCTGGAGATCATCTACAACGTCAGCCCCGCCAGCCGTGCTGTCTATGCCGATCTCGAAGAGCGCTACGGACGCGACCGGATCGAAGCGCTGCTCGAGATGCTCAGCGACCTCGCGGCGCTGAAGCACGAAGAGACGAAGGCCGGCGAATAGGCCTCAGCCAAAAATGAGCCGCTCGCCAATGTGAAGGCAAAGGCCCGCCAGGCCGCCGACGATCATGCCGTTGAAGCGGATGTATTGCAGGTCGCGACCGATGTTCAGCTCAATCAGCCGGGTCAGCTGGACGATGTCCCAGCCGCGCACCTGCTCGGAAATGAATGTCGCGACGCCGCTCTTCTGGCTTTCGACGAAGGCGCCAAGCGAGGTGACGAAGCCATGGTTCATTTCGGCACGCAGCTGCGGATCGTCCGCCAGGCGCTTGCCGATTTCGACCAGCATCGCCGTCAGCTGATTTCGCAGCATCGAATTGGGGCTCGCCATGTCCTGCTCGACGAAGCTGCGCAGCCCTGCCCAAAAGTGGCCTGCGAGGTCCGCGAGCTCCGGCCTCGCCAGCAGCGAGCGCTTCAGCCTTTCGGCCCGGTCGGCGTAGTCCGGCGAGACCCGAAGGTCATTCACGAACCGCTCGACAAACCGGTCGAACTCGCGCCGCATCGGATGGTCGAGGTCGTTCTGCACCTCGTCGATCAGCGCGCCGGCCGAGGCGACGATCTTCCTCAGAAGGTAAGCATCTGCCTTGAACATGTTGGCAAGGCTCGGCAATTCGGTGCGGATCTTGTCCCGCACGCTCGCCAGCGCCGCTTCGTCGTTTAGCATGCCGCCGAACACGCGAAGCAGTTCATCGAAAAGCCGCTGGTGGTGCCGGTCGGCCGTAATCGCCTTCAGCATGTCGGCAGCAAGAGGCGCCACCTGCACCTTTTCCAGTTGAGCGTAGACTCGGCCCGCGACCAGCTTGCGCAGCTGGTCATTGTGCTCGAGTGCTGCCAGCGCTTCGGGCGCAATGCGCGTGGCAAAGTTGGAAAGCGTGGCCGACCGATGCGGCGCTGAAAGCCAGTCGGCAACCATCATCGCGAAGTCCACTTCCTTCAGCTTGGCGCGCACGGCGCCAGGCGACAGGAAATTGCGCTCGATGAAACGGCCGAGATTGTCAGCGATGCGGTCCTTGTTTTCAGGAATGATCGCCGTGTGCGGCACGGGAAGCCCGAGCGGCCGCCGGAACAGCGCAACCACGGCATACCAGTCGGCGAGGCCGCCAATTGCCGCCGCCTCGGCAAAGGCCGCAACGAAGGAAAGGAACGGAAAATCATCCTGGAAAGCCCGCGCCGTGAGAAACACGATCACGCACAGGGCAAGAGACGCGGTAGCGATCGCCTTGGTGCGGTTGAGCGCCTGACGCTTGGCAAGTTCGTCGTTGCGGATCGTCGTCGAATCAGCGGCCATGTCGGTTCCTGACGGTCTGGTCACGGAACCCTATGTGGGAAGATCCGGCCGGAACGTCACCTTCCGAAGAGAAGAAATTACGCGGCGTGACGAGCAAACATGCCGGCGCCGGGGCGCGCGGGCAGCGGCGGAGCCGGCTCAAGTTCGATGATGCCGACCGTCTCGCCATCCTCGAACCGCAGCGACGCGTTGAACCGGCGCGCCAGCCGTTTCATTGCCTGGTTCTGCGGGTGAGTGGTGACGAGCAGGCGTTCGTAGCCAAAGGCACGTGCGCTCTCGATCAGGCGTTCGAACAGGAGCGCGCCAAGTCCGCGATGCTGCAGCTCACGCTCCACGCTGAACGCAATCTCGCCGGTCGGCGTCGGGTCTTCCGGACGCTCGTGCAGCTCTGCAGCGCCGAGGACCTTGCCGTCCTCGACATAGCCGATCACCAGCGCTCCGTTCTGGAAGCTGCGTTCGGCGTAGGAGATCACGAAGGCGTCGCTGGTCGGGCCGTTGAAGCGGTCGCGGCGGCTGATATCGTCGAGGCGCAGGAGGTGGTCGCGAAATTGCGGGAGTTCCGAACGGCGAAGCAGCCGGATTGTCCCTTGAAGGGGCCTCTCGACTTTTGCGGTTCCGTTCATCACTCTGTTCCCTGCTCTTGTCCTCCGCGATATTCCTCAAATCGCTCCGGAGCTGATATTGTGCAGCGCAACATAAAATTCAACCCGGATACCGTTGCGTGCGACGCATGTCTGCCTTGCGTCCGCCACTAAATCCTGAAATCCGGTGTCAGGTTTTTTGACATCGATCTAGAACTATTCTAAGTTACGATTCATTAAGGCGGAGGCGCTCTCCGTCAACTTGAAAGGCTTGCCATGCGGCTGACCCGTCAGACCAACTATGCAATCCGCCTGCTCATGTACTGCGCAGCCAATGAAGGCAGACTGAGCCGGGTTTCGGAAATCGCGGCCGCCTATTCGGTATCTGAACTGTTCCTGTTCAAGATCTTGCAGCCGCTGGTTGAGGCCAAGATCGTCGGGACTGTCCGCGGTCGCAACGGTGGTGTCCGCCTCGCCCGTCCCGCCAGTGACATCACGCTGTTCGATGTCGTGCGCGTGACGGAAGAAAACTTCGCGATGGCCGAATGCTTTGAAACCGACGCCACCGAATGCCCGCTCATCGATTCCTGCGGCCTCAACGCGGCGTTGCGCAAGGCGCTGGGTGCATTCTTCGAAGTTCTCGAGGGATATTCCATCGACGATCTCGTAAAGGCCCGCCCTTCGATGCGAGACCTGCTCGGCATTCCGGACATCACACAAGCGGTTGCCAACGCCTGAGCCTTGCCCGGGTTCCTCTGCAGCTATTCCGTTAGACAAAGCGGGCGCGAAACTGGTTTCGCGCCCGTTCTGCGATCTGGAGGGGTCAGAAGGTTACTTGTTGAGGATCAGCTTGCCCTGGCGGGTGATCTTGAGACGATACATTGCGCCGTCGTGCTCGATGCCGATCTCCTTGGTGCCGCGGAACAGATTGTCGCTGGAGACGACCCGAACAACCGATTGGACCTGGCGCTGAACGAAGCGCGGGCTTGCTTCAACGGGGGACGAACGACGGAAGGACGGATGATTCGACGGGGTGAAGCTGTTCACGGGACCGTGCCTTTCTTGCCGGTTGCTCTGTCTCGCGGCGCTGCGCCGCTGGTTCAAATTACTTGACTGAAATTATCATGTTTTTGCGCGCGCGCAATACCGGAGCTTCTTTCTCATCTTTTTCCGCGGGCCAGCCCGCACGTTTTCCGCCGTTGATATGAAAGGATGCAGCCATGTTCTTTGCCATGAACCGCTTCAAGGTCCGCACCGGAGCGGAACAGGAGTTCGAGGCCGTCTGGAAGAACCGCGATTCGCGGCTTAACGAGACGCCGGGCTTCCGCGAGTTCCGATTGCTGCGCGGGGCGGCGAACGAGAAGGAAGGCTACACGCTCTACGTCTCCCATTCGATCTGGGAGAACGAGGACGCCTTCCTCGCCTGGACGCGTTCGCAGAACTTTCGCGACTCGCACCGCCAGGCCGGCGACAAGAAGCCCCTTTATCTCGAGCCGCCGGTCTTCGAGGGCTTCAAAGTGGTGGAAGGGGCCTGAGCCCCTTCCCTGTGTTCCAGGTTATTCCCCGGCCGCCAGCAGGCTCGCATTGCCGCCCGCGGCCGTGGTGTCGACGCAAACCGCACGCTCTACCGTGTAGGCTGCGGGATCGATCACTTCGGTGAGCAGCCGCACGATTGGCCCTTCACGCGACGCCAGCGCCTGGCGCGTCGCCTTCAGCGTGGCGGTATCGGCCACCTGCGCGACCAGCTGGATGTCGAGGCCCTTCAGCGACTCGCCCGCCACGACACCATCCAGCACTTCTAGCGGCAGACCCTTGCCCGTCAGGGTGTCGAGCGCCTTGCGCGCCTCCGGCGCTACCGCCAGCGCCGCATTGCCAACCGCCAGCGCCTGGATCACCTGCGCCAGCAGCACGTCCGGGTCGGCACCAAGGCAGAGCACACGCCCGCGCGGATAGAGCCGCAGCATGTTGCCCTCGCCCGTCGGACCCGGCAGGTCAATGGGGCCCGTGTCGAGTGCCGCCGCGGCCGCTACCGCCTCGGCGCCCTTGCCACGCAAATGCCTACGGAGCACGGCGATACGGTCCTGTCGCTCGGCCCAGCCGCTCATGCTTGCATCGGGCAGATGATCCTGCAGCGTGCGCAGCGGGATTTCCACTCCTGCCGACGCAGGCCCCGCCGGCACCGCCTTTTGCTTGCGGAAGCGGCGCAGATAGTGCGGCCCGCCAGCTTTCGGACCGGTGCCGGAAAGCCCCTCGCCTCCAAACGGCTGGGAACCCACCACAGCGCCGATCTGGTTGCGATTGACATAGATGTTGCCGGCGTGGATGCCATCAACGATGTGCTGGACGCGCGCGTCGATGCGCGTGTGAAGCCCGAAGGTCAGCCCGTAACCCTTTGCATTAATGTCGCAAATTACCTCATTGAGTCTGTCGGCTTCGAAGGCCGCAACATGCAGGACCGGGCCAAACATCTCGCGTTCGAGTTCGGCGATGCCGCTGACGCGGAAAATGTGCGGCGGAACGAGCCGCCCGCCCTCGTTGGTGTCGAGCTTCGCGATCAGCCGGCCCGCGCCTTCCATCTTGCGGCAGTAGGCGAGCAGCGCATCGCGCGCCTCATCGTCGATCACCGGGCCGACGTCGGTGGAAAGCTTCCACGGATCGCCAAGCTTCAGCGCCGCCATCGCCCCCTTCAGCATTTCGATTACCTTCGTCTCGACATCCTTCTGGACGTAGAGAATGCGCAGCGCCGAGCAGCGCTGGCCGGCGCTCTGGAAAGCTGAAGCCAGGATGTCGCGCACCGCCTGCTCTGGCAAAGCGGTCGAGTCGACGATCATGGCGTTGAGGCCGCCGGTTTCGGCAATCAGCATCGCGTCCGGTGCGGCGGTCTGCGCCAGCTGGCGCTCAATGATGCGCGCGACCTCGGTCGACCCGGTGAAGCAGACGCCGGAAATGCGCGGATCCGCCGTCAGCGGCGCACCGACCGACGGGCCATCACCCGGCAGCAAATGCAGTACCTCCTGCGGCACGCCTGCCTCATGCAGCAGCGCCACCGCGCGTTCGGCAATCAGCGGCGTCTGCTCGGCGGGCTTAGCCACCACCGCATTCCCGGTGACGAGTGCAGCTGCGATCTGGCCGGTGAAGATCGCGAGCGGGAAATTCCAGGGCGATATGCAGGCAATCACGCCGCGCGCCTCGGTGCCCGCTTCGTACCTTGCGGCCTCGTTTGCGTAGTAGCGGAGGAAGTCGACAGCCTCTCGCACTTCGGCCACCGCGTCCGCCAGCGTCTTGCCGGCCTCGCGGCCACACAGGGCAAAGAACTCCGCCGCATTCTCCTCATAGAGGTCGGCAGCCCAGCGCAGAATGTCGGCGCGCTCCGCCGCACTGCGTGCAGCCCAGGCGGGCTGGGCCTCATGCGCTGCGCCGACTGCCTCCTCCACGGCCTCGGCGTCTGCTTCAAAGACTTCACCGACGATGTCATCCGGGTTGGCGGGATTGACGATGGTGCGCGCGGACCTGCCCCTCCCCGCGGTCCAGCGATGCGGGTCGGCGAACGAGCTGCGCTTCGCCTCGATCGCGGCCAGCGTCGTCGTGTCGGTCAGGTCGAAGCCCTTCGAATTCACCCGTCCAGCGCCAAAGAGGTCGCGCGCGCGCGGGATCGCGGGATTGGTCGCAGGGCCATCGGCAATTGCAACGAATGGATCCTGCGCGATCGTCTCCGGCGCCACCGACTTGTCGACGATTTGGTGTACGAAAGAGGAATTGGCGCCGTTCTCCAGCAAACGGCGCACGAGATAGGCGAGCAGATCAGAGTGCGCGCCGACCGGCGCGTAGATGCGGCAACGCGTACCTTCTGCCTGACGAACGACCTCGTGAAGCGCTTCACCCATCCCGTGCAAGCGCTGGAATTCAAAAGTATTCTTGTCAGACGCCATCGACAGGATGGCGGATACGGTGTGCGCATTGTGGGTCGCAAATTGCGGATAGATGCGATCGGTCATGCCGAGCAGCTTGCGCGCATTGGCGATGTAGGAGACATCCGTGTTCCGCTTGCGCGTGAATACCGGGTAGCTCTCCAGCCCCATGACCTGCGCGCGCTTGATCTCGGTGTCCCAGTAGGCGCCCTTGACGAGGCGGACCATGATGCGACGGTCCAGCTTCTGCGCCAGCGCATAGAGCCAGTCGATGACCTGGCTCGCGCGCAGGCCATAGGCCTGGACGACGACGCCAAAACCGTCCCAGCCGGCCAGCGCCGGGTTGGTCAGCACCCGCTCGATGACGTCCAGCGAGAGATCGAGGCGATCCGCCTCCTCCGCGTCAATGTTGAGGCCCATGCGCGCCTCGCGCGCAGCAACGCACAGCGACAGCAGCCGGTCGGCAAGGACGGGCAGCATCGTTTCCTTCTGCGCCACCTCGTAGCGCGGGTGCAGCGCCGAGAGCTTCACCGAGATGCCGTGGTTGCGTGCGATGTCCGGCGCGGTAGCTCCGGGCTTCAGGGCCGCGATGGCATCCGCATAGGCGCGGTGATAGCGCAGCGCATCGGATTCCGTGCGCGCCGCCTCGCCCAGCATGTCGAACGAGTAGGTATAACCCTTGCGGGAAAACTCCTTGCCGCGCTGAACCGCCTCGTCGATCGTGCGGCCGAGGACAAATTGCTCGCCCATCTCGCGCATAACTGCGGAGACCGCCTTGCGGATCACCGGCTCGCCCAGCCGTCGCACCATCGCGCGTAGCGTGCCTTCAATACCGCCCTGGTCCTCTTCCAGCACCTTGCCGGTCAGCATCAGCGCCCAGGTCGAAGCATTGACGAAGATCGAAGCCGACGAGCCGGAGCGTACCGACCAGTCATGCGGCGCGATCTTGTCGCGGATCAGGTCGTCGATCGTGTCGGCATCCGGCACGCGAAGCAGTGCTTCCGCCATGCACATCAGCGCCACACCCTCGCGCGTCGACAGGCCGTACTCGGCGAGAAAAACCTCCATCAGCTCCGGCTTGGTCTGGTTGCGAACCGCCCGCACCAGCTCGGCACCGCGGCGCGAGATCGCTGCGCGTTCCTCGGCGGTCAGATTCGCCTGCGCAACCAGCCGCGCTAGCACTTCGGCCTCGTCGGCCAGGTAGTTGTCGCGGATGCGGTAACGGATGTGGTCGAGTGGTGACATTTCAGCCCCTGGCGTTGCTTGTGCGAGACGCGCCAATTTACCACGAGGCTGCGCATCGGCTTTCCTGTTCAGCTCGACACCGCAGGTCGATCGATCTATTCAGATCACCAATAGATGGGCACGTGAACCAGGTATTCCCATGGCTGAAGACCAGTTGGATCGTATCGACCGCAACATCCTGGCCGCACTTTCTGCAAACGGCCGGCTTTCCGCGGCCGAGCTCGGCGCGAAGGTGGGATTGTCAAAGACTCCAGTACAGGCGCGCGTGAAGCGACTCGAGCGCGAGGGCTACATTCGCGGCTATGCGGCAATCGTCGACCGCGAGCGGATGGGCGAGGGCCACGTCGCCTTCGTGCAGGTGAAGCTGTCAGACACGCGCTCGGCAGCGCTCGATGCGTTCAACAAGGCGGTGCTGACGATTCCCGAAGTCGAGCAATGCCACATGATTGCGTCGAGCTTCGACTACCTGCTCAAGGTGCGCACCAAGGACATCGCCGCCTACCGCCGCGTCCTTGGCGAGCGGATCTCGGCGCTGCCGCATGTGGCGCAAACGTCGACCTATGTCGCGATGGAGACGGTGAAGGATCACTAGCGGCTCAGTCGAGCGTCTTGAGAAAGGCGATTAGTGCCGCCCTGCCCCGGTCGGTAAAGGCGACCGGTCCGATCTCGCTGGTCCCAACGGGCGCGGCCGGCGCCGTCGAGTAGTGGTCGATGACCTCGCCAAGAGTCGAAAACTGTCCGGCGTGCATGTACGGCGCGCGGCTGGCGGCCCCACGCAGCGACGGCGTCTTAAAGGCGCCAACGAGCGCCGCATCATCCCGGGCGATGAAGCGCAGCTCGCGGCAGTCGTCAGGTGAGGCGTCGCTGTATTTGCCTAAGCAGTTGAAAGGGTCGGCCAGTACCTCGTCTATCGCATCGATCCGTCCGCGATTGACCGGCAGCCCCTCCGGGGTAAGCACCCCCGTGTTATGGAAAAAATCGTCGGTGAAGCGCGGGCCGTTGTGGCAGTTGATGCAGCCCGCCTTGCCGATGAACAGCTTCAGTCCTTCGATCTCGAGCGAGTTAAAGGCATCCCCGGCGGCAGGTTCCCGCCCGCTGACGATCGCTTCCGCGTAGCGATCGAAGCGGGTTTCCTCATGGGCGATAGTGCGCTGGAACGCAGCCAGCGCCTTGCCGGCATTGGCGAAGACGATGTTGACCGCCTCCTGTTCTTCCGGCCCAAGCGCCTTCCAGGCCGCCTGTTCTTCCTCATTGCCGAGCGGCGAGGCCCCGTGCACCTCGACATCCGGCACCGGACCAAAGACGGCTTCATACTGCTCGCGATACGCCTCCGCGATCACGGCAGCCACGGCAGCGCGGGTAAAGCCATGCTCACGCGGATCCTCGATCGGCGTCAGCGCCTGCGCCCACGGGCTGTCGCTCCGTCCGTCCCAGAAGAACCACTGGCCATGCGCGACGCCCGCGAGCGGCATGGTGCGGCGGTCGCTGACGCCAATGCCGTGCCCACGAGGCAGATCGTCCTGGAACTGCCGGTCCGGCAGGTGGCAGGTGGCGCAAGCGACCGTGCCATCGCGCGACAGCCTCGTGTCGAAGAAAAGTGCCTCGCCCAGCGCCGCGGCAGCCGGATCGTCGGCAAAGCGGTTGCTCGGATCGGGCTTTAGCGGCGCAAGTTGGGAAAGACGCAACTGCGCGATGGCCTGCATTTCCTCCTCCGAGAATGGCTCGCGCGAGCACGCGGAGAGCAGCCCGGCGGCGAGGACGACAAGGAGGAACCGCTTCGACATGTGTGAGCGTCAGAAGGTCAGGTTGAACGTCACGTTGTCGCTGCCGGCGGACGCGTCGATCGTGAATTTCAGTTCCCACCAGCCGCCCATGTTGAAGCGTACACCCTCAACTATATAACGCCCCTCACCGAGCTGCTTGGTTACCTGTGGCGCCGTTGGCAGGCCGTGGCCATGCTGCGGCATGCCGCCAGCGACGGAAATCTTCGCGTCCACGACCGGTTCGCCGTCCGACAGCAGCACGGTGACGATCCAATTGTGCAGCGTACCGATCGCCGGCGGATCGAGTTCCGGCTGGATCGAGACTCGGTAGAGTTGGTTCGCGGAGGGCTTATCCCTCGCAAGGTCGAGCTCTTCTGGCGGCTGCGCCATCATCCGCATGCCGAACACGGCCGCAGCGGCCAGCGCGGCAACGACCACCAGACCTGCGATCCACCTCTTCATCGTCCCCCTCCGGAAGCGTGCAGCACCCTTTGCCTCATATCCAATGCGGTGTAGACAAGCACGCGAACCAGTCAAGGAAAGACAAAATGAAGGGTACGGCGTCGATCGGCGAATGCATGCTGGAACTGTCGGGGACCGGCACCGGCGACTGGAAGCTGAACCACGCCGGCGACACGTTCAACGTCATGTGGGCTCTGCGGGCGCTGCTCCCCGAAGAACAGGCGACAGACTACGTTAGCGCTTTCGGCGACGACCCCTTCTCACAGCAGCAGCTCGACTTTTTTGCGCAGAACGGCATCGGCACGGCAGCCAGCCCGCGCATTCCCGGCGCGCGGCCCGGCCTCTATGCCATCACGCTGACGGGTGCCGAGCGCTCCTTCACCTACTGGCGCGCCGATTCCGCCGCCCGCAAGCTGGCCGACGAACCGGGACTTTTGAAGAAAAGCCTTGAGAACAAGGCACTTATCTACTTTTCCGGAATCACGCTCGCAATTCTTGAGCCCGGCGCGCGGGAAAACCTCTTCGCCGCGATCACGGGCGCTCGCGCCGCCGGCAGCCTGGTCGCCTTCGACCCAAACTACCGCCCGCGCCTGTGGCCCTCGCTCGAAGAGGCCCGTGAGGCGATCTCGACTGCAAGCAAGCTCGCCGACATCTGCCTGCCGACCTTCCCGGACGAGCAGGCGCTGTTCGGTGATGCAAACCTTGAAGCGACGGCAAACCGCCTCGCGTCGCTCGGCGTGAAGGAAATCGTCGTCAAGAACGGCGAGGAGCCGGCGCTGGTCGTTGCCGACGGTACGCGCCAGACAGTCGCTGCGCAGCACGTCATCAACCCGGTCGACACCACCGGTGCGGGCGACTCGTTTAACGGCGGCTATCTCGCCGCCCGGCTGCAGGGAAAAGATCCTGTCGAGGCAGCCCGGCACGGCCACCGCGTGGCCGCCGCCGTCGTCCAGGTGCGCGGTGCCCTGGCGCCGTTCGAGACCCTGCGCGCGGCCTTCGCCGGCTGATCAGGCCTCGTCCGGACCACGGAAGCGATATTCGGTGAGCTGGCGATAGACTTCGCCGGGGCGCAGCACAGCCTGCGGGAAGTAAGGCCGGTTCGGCGAGTCGGGCCATATCTGCGGTTCCAAACAGAAGCCGGCATGGGTGCGGTAATGCATGCCGCCCAGCCCCGGAACCTCGACATCCGGAAACTGCCCGGCGAAGAACTGCAGGCCGGGCTCCGTCGACCACACCTCCATCTCGACGCCAGATTTGCTGCCTTGCGCCCACGCCACGCGCCGCAGCGATCCGCGAGCGGAAGAAACGCAAAAATTATGGTCGTAAGCGACACGGTTTTCCTCGCGTAGACGGATTGCTCGCGGCAGCAGGAAATCGGAATCGGTCCCGGCAACCGGCAGCACCTCGCCTGTCGGGATGCACGCCGTGTCGGTCGGCGTATACGCCATCGCCGCAATGCTGAGCCGATGGTCGAGGATGCTGCCCTCTCCGCCATCATCAAGATTGAAGTAGGAGTGGTGCGCGAGATTGACGAGCGTTGCCCGGTCGGTCTTCGCCTTCATTTCGATCGCAAGCTTGCCGCCCTTCTTCAGCGAGAATGTGCAGGATATCTCTACGCTGCCCGGAAAGCCCATCGTGCCGGACGGGTCGGCAATCTTCAGGGTGAGAAAATCCTTCCCAAGGTCGGCCACCTGCCAGACGCGGCGGTCGAGGCCCTTCGAGCCACCATGCAGCGTGTTCGGGCCGTCGTTTCGGTCGGTCTGGTAAAGCTGGCCGTCGAGGCGGAAACTGCCGCCCGCAATGCGGTTGGCATAGCGCCCGACGGTCGCGCCGAAATAGTAGGTCTGCGAAACGTAGTGCTCGAGCTTCTCGAAGCCGAGCACCAGCGGCGCATCATGTCCCGCAAGGCGCAGATCCTGCAGGGTCGCGCCGTAGGTGAGGAAGCGGGCAGTCAGCCCGCCTCCCTCAATAGTGATGCGCTCGACAACCTCGCCTTCAAGGGTAATGCCGAACGCTTCGCGCTGCATGTCAGAGCCCAAGGCCGCCGATGCAGACATACTTGGTGTCGAGATAGTCATCGATGCCCTGATGACCGCCCTCGCGACCAAGGCCCGATTCCTTGACGCCGCCGAACGGTGCCTCCGGTGTGGTGATGAGGCCTTCGTTGACTCCGACCATGCCGTACTTCAGGCCTTCCATGACGCGGAAGGCGCGGCCGAGGTCGCCGGTGTAGAAATAGCAGGCAAGGCCGAATTCAGTGTCGTTGGCGAGGCTGATCGCTTCCTCTTCGGTCTCGAACTTGAAGACCGGGGCCACCGGGCCGAAGATCTCGTCCTTCATGAAATTCATCTCGGGGGTTGCGTTCGCGATCACCGTCGGCTGGAAGAACGATCCGCCCAGCTCGTGGCGGTTGCCGCCCGCAACGATCTTGCCGCCCTTGGCCTTGGCGTCGGCGATCAGTTCCTCGACTTTCTCGACCGCGCGCTCATCGATCAACGGTCCCTGCTGCACGCCTTCCTCCAGGCCCGGGCCGACCTTGAGCTTGTTCGACGCAGCAGCAAGGCGCTCGACGAACTCGTCATAGATGCCCGCCTGGACGAAGAAGCGGTTGGTACAGACGCAGGTCTGGCCGGAGTTGCGGTACTTGGCAACGATGGCGCCCTCGACCGCGCGGTCGAGATCAGCATCGTCGAAGACAATGAACGGCGCATTGCCGCCAAGCTCCATCGATACCTTCTTCACGGTCGAGGCGGACTTGGCGATCAGGAGCTTGCCGACCTCGGTCGAACCGGTGAAGGTGATCTTCTTGACGATCGGGTTCTCGCAAAGCTCGTCGCCGATCTCACCGGCCGAGCCGGTAACGATGTTGATCCCCCCCTTCGGGATGCCGACTTCCTCGCACAGCGCGCCCCAGGCAAGGCCGGAATACGGTGTCTGCGAGGCCGGCTTCACCACCGCCGTGCAGCCAGCCGCGATTGCCGGAGCAATCTTGCGCGACAGCATCGACGACGGGAAATTCCACGGCGTGATGGCGGCGATGACGCCGACCGGCTCACGGGTAACGAGGATGCGACGGTCAGCCCAAGGGCTCGGCACCACGTCGCCATAGGCCCGACGCGCTTCCTCGGCGAACCACAGCACATAGGCAGCCGACGAGCCGATCTCGCCCTTGGCCTCGGTCAGCGACTTGCCCTGCTCCATGGTGAGCAGTTCCGCCAGCGCATCCTGATTGTCCATGATGGCGTCGTGCAGCTTGCGTAGCAGCTTCGAGCGCTCCAGGGCCGACGTCTTTTTGAACGTCTGGAACGCGCGCTCGGCAGCCTCGATCGCGCGGCGGGTTTCCGCGCGGCCAGCCTTCGGCACGGTCCCGAGCTTGAGGCCGGTCGCCGGATTGATCACGTCGATGGTAGCGCCAGAATCGGCCTGCACCCATTCGCCGTCGATCAGGTTCGCCTGGCGCATGAAGTGGCTCGTTTTCTGAAGCATGAATTCCTCCTGAATTGCGGCGCGTCGCGCCGTCGGGATGTCGGTGAATTGAACCGTAGAATAGGGTCTGCTGCGCGCAAGCCAAGGCGGATCAGGTAAAAACCGCTTGTGCCACCGCCAGCCAGAACACGGTGGTTACGACTGCGCCCGCCGTCGAGATCGTCATCGTATTGGACGCAAGCATCTGCCCGGTGCCGAACCGCGAGGCGATCAGATAGGGGTTCACCCCGGTAGGCATCGCCGCAACCACGACAACCACCTGCGCGGCGACTACTGGCAGCCCGGCAAGATAGGCCGAGACCAGCGCCAGCGCTGGCATGAGAAACAACTTCAGCAGCGCCAGCACGATTGCCGGCTTCACATTGCCGCCGATGCCGTACTTGCGCAGCCCGAGCCCCATCGCGAACAGCGCGATGATCCCTGCAATGCCAGCAAAGGCGTCAATGAAACGCATTGCGAGCGACGGCACCGGCCAGCCTGTCACTCTCCAGGCGAGGCCACAGAGGATGCCAATGATCAGCGGATTGGAGAACAGCTTCCCGAAGAAGTCCTTCGCTATCCTCGCTGGCGATATGGAGCCGCCCTGCCCGCTTCGCGCCCATTCGAAAGTGACGATCGATGCAGCCAGCATCACCGGCAGGTGGATGGAGATCAGCAGCGACAGGACGTCGAGCCCCGGCTGGCCGTAGACGCTGGTCAGTAGCGGAAAGCCGAGCAGAAGCATGTTGGAGAAGGATGAGGCAACGCCGCCGACGACACCAGCGGGCCGCTCCCGGCCGAACAAGCCGGTGATTATGAGGTGCCCGGCAGTCCAGACGCAAGGTATCACCGAAAAATAGGCGAGCCATAGCCGCCAGGGTGTGGCCCCATGCAGGTCGATCTGCACCATGGTCCGGAAGAGAAGCGCGGGCAACGCCACAGCAACGGCAAACTCGGTCAGCGCATCGCCGCTCGCAGATCGCACCAGTCCGGTCCAGCCGGCAATGTAGCCGAGCGCCACAACCCCAAAAACGAACGCGATCGTCTCGCCCAGCTCGAACATGACCTGCGCGTAACCTAATCACTCCGCGCCTGCAAGCAGGCCGGTTCACGGCGGTTTGTAATGCTTGCTTGCCTTTCGCTGCGCGATCCCTTCCCTATATGACCCAGGAAACGGGATTCTGAATGCGTCGAACAGCAGTTCTCCTCATTAGCTTGTTGATTGCGGCGGTTGCGCCGGCAGAGGCTACCGAAGCTGGCTGGGCGCTTCTTCGCGAGGGCGGGCAGGTCGTGCTGCTGGTTCACGCCAATGCGCCAGGCACTGGCGACCCTGCCAATTTCGAGCTTGGCAACTGCCACACCCAGCGCAATCTTTCCGAGCGCGGCCGCCAGCAGGCCCGGAAGCTCGGGGCGCTGATCGCCGCGCGCGCCGAGCCGGTAGAGAAGGTTTATGCAAGCCGCTACTGCCGCACGCTGGACACGGCGAAGATTGCCTTCGGACCGGGCCTCGTAGAGGAGCTGCCGGCGCTCGACTCGGTCGAACGCGAACCAGAACTCGCTGAGAAAGGCCACCAGATCGTGCTCGACATGATTCGGAACTATTCCGGCTCCGGAAACCTCGTCTTGGTCACGCACCGGGAAAACGTCGCGGCCTGGACGGGCGTGAAGCCTCGGGAGGCGGAAGCGGTCATTGTCGCACCCGAGGGCGACAGCCTGAAGGCGATCGGGCGGATCGTTTTCAACTAGTTGCGCGGGCTACCGCATCTGGCGGACGCGGCGGAGAAGGCGGCATTTTTGCCCCGCTGCCCTTTCCCTGCCATAGAAAACGGATTAGACAGCCGCGATAGTAATATGATCAGCCCCGGTTGTCAGAGGGAAGCACAGTGACATCGACATTCGACAAGGTCGCCGACATCATCGCCGAGACCAGCGAGATTGATCGCGAGACGATCACGCCGAAGAGCCACACCATTGACGATCTCGGCATCGACAGCCTGGACTTCCTCGACATCGTGTTCGCGATCGACAAGGAGTTCGGCATCAAGATCCCGCTCGAGAAGTGGACGCAGGAAGTGAATGACGGCAAGGCTTCCACCGAGGAGTACTTCGTCATGGAGAACCTCTGCGCCAAAATCGACGCGCTGGTCGCGGCGAAGAACGCCTGATAACGCATTAAAGACAGAAGAGTCCGGCATGAGCGAGCGCGACGTCGTCATCACCGGCATCGGGCTGGTGTCGTCCCTTGGCGAAGGGGCAGACAGCCATTGGCAGGTACTTTCGACGCCGGGCCAGGCTCCCCGGATCGATGCTGAGCGCTTTGCGCCCTACACCATCCATCCGCTGCCGCCGATCGACTGGGGCCAGCAGATCCCCAAGCGTGGCGACCAGCGCCAGATGGAAACCTGGCAGCGCCTTGGCACCTACACGGCTGGCCTTGCGCTGGACGATGCCGGGATGAAGGGCGACGACGCTCTCGTCACGACCATGGACATGATCGTGGCGGCAGGCGGCGGCGAACGCGACGAAGCGGTCGACCAGAGCATCCTCGACGCCGGGCTCAAGCGCAACGACCGCGAGGTCCTGCTCAACGAGAAGCTCACCACGGAGCTTCGCCCGACACTGTTTCTTGCGCAGCTTTCCAACCTGCTCGCTGGCAACATCTCCATCGTCCACAAAGTGACGGGTTCTTCCCGCACCTTCATGGGCGAGGAAGGTGCAGGCGTTGCGGCCGTCGAGACAGCTGCGGCGCGCATCCGTGCCGGGCAGTCGACGCACGCCCTCGTCGGTGGTGCCTTCCAGACCGAGCATCCCGACATGCTGCTGACGTATGAGCTGGGTGCCTTCCTGCACCGTAAGCGATGGAAGCCTGTGTGGTCGCGTGCGAGCAACGACGGCGGGGGTGTGATTTCCGGCTCGGGCGCTGCATTCCTGGTTCTGGAATCGCGCGCGCATGCCGAAGCGCGCAGCGCAAAGATCTACGCCGTCATCAAGGACGTCGCATCGGGCCGCGCCCGCCGTTCCGAGGGCAACCTCGACGAGGCGATTTCTGGCCTTGTCCGCGGCTTCGACCTGCCGGCAGAAAAGATGCTGGCGGTTTCCGGTGCATCCGGAGCGCATGTCGCGACCGGCGCCGAGCGCCGGGCCTTGCAGTCCGCCGGCAATTTCGCGCTTCGCGGCTTCTCTTCGCTTACCGGACATCTGCGCGAAGCGCAGTTCCCCTTCGCGGTCGCCCTTGCCGCTCTCGCGGTAAAGAACGGCGCGTCGTATCCGGCATTCGACGCTGAGAACGAGGCGGAACTTGACGGCGCGCCGAAGGCTGCGCTTGCCACCGCCATTGGACATCATCGTTTCGAGGGCGCTGCCCTCGTCGTCGCGGCTTAGGAGACGGCCGATGACCAAGACCACCGACCACCTCGGCCGCCCTATCGTTGCCATCACCGGCATCGGCGTCGTCACGTCGCTCGGACAGGGCGTTGAGGATAACTGGGCTGCGCTGACCGCGGGGCGTTCGGGCATCCACCCGATCACGCGCTTCCCGACGGACCACCTCAACACGACGATCTGCGGTACCGTCGACTTCCTGCCGTCGAGCAACAAGGGCGCCAGCGCCCTTACCTACGAGCTCGCGGAACTGTCGGCGCTGGAAGCCATCTCCGGCTCGGGCCTCTCGACCCATGATTTCGGCGGCCCGCTTTTCCTGGCCTCGCCTCCCGTCGAGCTCGACTGGCGCGACCGCTTCTCGCTCTATGACAGCGCCAACCACGATCTGCCACCCTACGAGCGGCTCTTGGCCGTAGCGCGCGAGCAGCTGCGCAGTGAAACCTTCGAGAGCACCCAGTTCGGCGCGATCGCTGACCGCCTCTCCGACCGTTTTGGCGCGCGCGGCCTGCCGATCACGCTTTCGACCGCTTGCGCATCGGGCGCCACCGCGATCCAGCTCGGCGTCGAGGCGATCCGCCGTGGCGAAGCTGACCGGGCGCTGTCCATCGGCGCCGATGGCTCGGCGACCGCCGAGGCGCTGATCCGCTTCTCGCTGCTGTCTGCCCTATCCACCCAGAACGAGTTCCCCGAGAAGGCATCGAAGCCGTTCTCCAAGGACCGCGACGGCTTCGTGCTGGCGGAAGGCTCGGCTGCTCTGGTGCTCGAGTCGCTCGAAAGCGCGCTCGCCCGTGGGGCAAAGGTCCTTGGCATCATGGCCGGCTGCGGCGAAAAGGCGGATGACTTCCACCGCACGCGCTCAAAGCCCGATGCCTCGCCGGCGATCGCTACGGTCAATGCGGCGCTTGCCGATGCCGGAATTTCGGCCGACGACATCGATTACATCAACGCCCACGGCACCTCGACGCCGGAAAACGACAAGATGGAGCATCTGTCGCTGTCGACCGTGTTCGGCGAGCGGATGAAGAGACTGCCGATCTCGTCGAACAAGTCGATGATCGGCCACACGCTGTCGGCTGCGGGCGCCGTCGAGGCGGTGTTCTCCGTGCTGACGATGCAGAACGGCGTCGTCCCGCCGACCATCAACTACGATAATCCGGACCCGGCCATAGAGCTCGACGTCGTGCCAAATGTGAAGCGCGAGGCCGCGGTTCGCACGGTGCTGTCGAACTCCTTCGGCTTCGGCGGCCAGAACGCGTGCCTTGTCATGGCACGCGAACCCGGCTAGGCCCTTGCAATCACCCGGCTGGAGCGATCGCGCCCCATTAGAGGCGCCGTCGCCTCCTGCCTTGATCATCGCAATTCCGGATGCTGACCTGTTCGGCGTCGGCGGAGCTGCTTGAGGACGAAAGAACATGCGCGCATTGCAACTCGTAGAGGACCGGCGTCTCGAAGCCGTTGACCTGCCCCCACCCCCGCCGCCGGCACGCGGCGAAGTCACTGTGCGGATCAAGGCGGTGGCGCTCAACCACATTGACGTGTGGGGCTGGCGGGGCATGGCATTTGCCAAGCGCAAGATGCCGCTGGTTGTGGGTGCCGAGGCGTCAGGCGTGATCGAGGCAATTGGTGACGGCGTCGCCAACCTCCTGCCCGGCCAGCTGGTGTCGATCTACGGCGCGCGCACCTGCGGCCACTGCCGTGCTTGCCGCGAGAAGCGCGACAATCTCTGCGAGCATGTAGGGGGGGTACACGGCTTCCACCTCGACGGATTTGCGCAGGAGTTGGTGAACCTGCCTGCCCGCCTGCTGGTCGTCGCTCCTCCGGGAGTGGACGAGATCGGCGCCGCCGTTGCTCCCGTCACCTTCGGCACCGTCGAGCACATGCTGTTCGACAACGCCAAGCTCGAGCCCGGCGAGACGATCCTCATCCATGCCGGCGGCTCTGGTATCGGCTCGGCCGCGATCCAGCTCGCCAAGCGCATGGGCTGCACGGTCATTACCACCGTCGGCTCCAACGACAAGATCGAGAAGGCGAAGGCGCTCGGCGCCGACCACGTCATCAATTACCGCGAGGACCGCTTCGAGGGCGTCGTCCGCAAGCTGACGAAGAAGAAGGGCGTCGACGTCGTCTTCGAGCATGTCGGTGCCGACACCTGGGCGGGATCGATGCTCTCGCTCAAGCGCGGCGGCCGCCTCGTGACCTGCGGCTCAACCTCCGGCGTATCGACCCAGATCAACCTGATGCAGCTGTTCCAGCAGCAGCTCAAGCTGCTGGGTTCGTTCGGCTGTCGCATGGAAAACATGGCTGACGCCATGCAAAAAATGGCCCGCGGCCTCGTCAGCCCGGTCATCGACACCGAAGTCACGTTCGACGAGATCGGCCGTGCGCTTGAGCGCATGGAAGGCCGCGACGTGTTCGGCAAGATCATCCTGCGGGTCGCCTGATGTCGGGCGGCCTCGCGCCGCTCCTGCGGCCCATCATTGCGCGTACCCTGCGGGGCCTGAAGACTGCCCAGTACTGGCTGATCGCGCAGCTGGCGCGCAGCGTGCTCTACATGCTGCGCCTGCTGCCGCCGGAAAAGGCGCTTGCCTTCGCCGAAAGGGTTGCGAAGCGCATCGGGCCGCTCACCAAGCGCCACCAGATCACGCTCGACAATATCCGCAAAGCCTATCCGGAAAAGACCGAAGCTGAGGTCGAGGCGCTCGCGCTCGAAATGTGGGGCCACATGGCCCGCCTTTTCGGCGAGTACATCTTCATCGACCAGTTGTTCGACTACGTGCCGGGCCAGGAAAAGCCGGGTCGCGTCGAGGTCATCGGCGACGAAATTTTTCTCCGCATCCGCGAGGAAAGCGACCGGCCGCACATCGTCTTCACTGCTCACATGGGCAATTTCGAGCTGTTGCCGATCGCGGCAGCCGCGTACGACCYGCCGATCTCGGTGCTGTTCCGCGCGCCGAACAACCCCTACATCGCAAAGTACCTGTTCTCGACCCGCTCGACGCACATGGGCGACATGGTTGCCTCGCGCACCGGTGCAGCGTTCACGCTCGCTCGCGTGCTGGAAGCCGACGGTAATATCGGCGCGCTGGTCGACCAGAAGTTTACGCGCGGCTTGCGTACGACCTTCTTCGGCCGCGAATGCATGGCGAGCCCGCTGATCGGCAAGCTTGCCCGCCAGTACGACTGCGACGTCTATCCGGCGCGCTCTATCCGCCTCCCCGGCAATCGCTTCCGGCTGGAGCTTCAGGAAAAGCTTGAACTGCCGCGCAACGAGAAGGGCGTCATCGACGTCGCCGCGACAACTCAGCTTCTTAATGACGTGGTCGAACAGTGGGTGCGCGAAGATCCCGGCCAGTGGATGTGGTTCCACAAGCGCTGGGAAATCAAGTAGGCCCTAGCCGCCGTAGTAGTTCATCACGGCGTGCCGTGCCTCGGCGAAGAACAGCCAGCGTTCCACCAGCACGCCCAGCGCATGCGACAGCACGGCAAGCGCCAGGATGACTGCCGCGGCGCCCTGCCCCAACAACAGTGACAAGAGCAGCAGCACGGCCGGCACGCCGCCGCCCGCCACGAGCGCTATCCTGAACAGCTTCTCGGCATGCTTGCGGGCGACACGGAAACCCATCTCTCGAGTCAGGTAGTTCTCATTGGTGTGCGGGCGCTCGAATAGCCGCACCTTGCCGAGATGACCAAGGCCCGTCGCCGACTCGGGTGTGGAAAGGGGCGCCACGGAGAGCCGCTTACGCCACTGGATCTTGGCCGCCCAAGCAGCGGCCAGCAGGAGGAAGGCAATCAACTCAAGGTGCCAGCTCGTCTGACCTGCACAGGCAGCAATGAAGGCAGCCAGAAGGCTTCCTCCTGCTCCAGCGAACAGGAGATAGCAGGCCGGCGTCAGCGGCGTGTTCCACGCCTGTATCGAGCGCAGCGAGGCGTAGATCATCGACGTGCAGTAGACAGTCGCGATCGCGCCAGCAGTGCCAAGGAGGCCAATCAGCGGCAGGTGCGTGCTCTCGAACACCGCAAACCAGGCCGAAATGGCGAGCGGTACGAAAGTAAGGATCGCCAGCACGCCCTCGCGCGACAGACAGCTGGAGCGCCATTGCGACAGCGCACGCCAGGCGCGCTGCGGGTTACCTAGATGGAAGGTCGAGGAGAGCAAGCCGCCGGCAATGAGCGCGAGCGCCAGCAGATGTGCGAACTTCACCCATGCGGACAATGGATCGAGCAGGCCAAGGCCGAGCATTGCGGCGAGGCCATAGCCAAGCCCCGAAGACGTGGTGAAAAAGATGATCGAGTAGGCGGGATGCATGCGTCAGAGCCGCTCCAGCACGGAATCAACCCATGCGAAAAAGCCTTTCGCGCCCGACGTGTCGGTGGCGGCAAGCGGCTTGACGTCTTCCAGATGCTGCTTGGGACGCGGCGGCAGGTACTTGTTCACTGGCTGTGTGCCCTGCTCCGGCATCAGGTCAAACCCGCCGCGCTCGACGACCATCTTCGATACCGCCGAGCTCGGATCAGCAAGGTCGCCGAAGTGGCGGGCATTGGTCGGGCAGGTGCGCACACAGGACGGCACGCGATCCTCCTCGGCAAGCGTCTCGTTGTAGATGCGGTCGACGCACAGCGTGCACTTCTTCATGACACCGGCGGCGATGTCCATCTCGCGCGCGCCATAGGGACACGCCCAGGCGCAAAGCCCGCAGCCGATGCACATGTCCTCATCGACCAGCACGATTCCGTCGTCCGCCCGCTTGTAGGACGCGCCAGTCGGGCAGACGGTCACGCACGGCGCGTTCTCGCAATGCAGGCATGACTTGGGGAAGTGGACGAGCCGTGCATGCCCCTTCTCCGCCGCCACCTCCGCCCCTTCGGGCACCACCTCGAAAGAATGGACGCGGTTGAGGAATGTGCCCGACACATCCGCGCCGTACGGGTCCTGATCCGACAGCGCCGCGCCATAGCCGCCGGTGTTCCACTCCTTGCAGGAGACGACACAGGCGTGGCAGCCGACGCAAACGTCGAGGTCGATGACGAGGCCGAGCTTCTTCGGCGTCGGCTGTGACGGCAGGCAGGTCATTCGCTCCACTCCTGCCCGTAGCGGATTTCGGCTGCCGTGTTTGTCGCCTTCCTGACCGGCTCGAAGCGTGGCTCGCTGCGCGCGGGCGGGTCGGCCTTCTCGATGCGCACGCGCAGGTCGTACCAGGCGGCCTGACCGGTGATCGGATCGGAGTTCGACCAGCGCATACCATCCTGCTCCGGCGGTAGAAGTTCGTTGATCAAGTGATTCAAGAGAAAACCTTTTTCGGACTCCGGAGCGTCGGGGTCGAGCGCCCAGGCGCCGCCGCGCTTCCCGATCGCATTCCACGTCCACATCGTGTCGCGGTTTGCCGTATCGGTACGCTTCACCGGCACCTTGATGCGGCCGTGGTTGGACGTGAGCCACGCCCAGTCGCCGTCCTTCAGCCCATGCGCGTCGCAGATCTCGCCCGGCACGAAGAGATAATTCTGGGTGTAGATCTGCCTGAGCCACGCATTCATTGAGCCCCAGGAATGGTACATCGCCATCGGCCGCTGGGTGATGGCGTGATAGGGAAACTCCTCTCCCGACACGGCCTGCTCCTCCAGCGGCTCGTACCAGAGCGGCAGCGGCGTGAAGGCGGACAAGATGCGCCCCCGGTATGGCTCGGGCGCATGCGGCGCGCGCAGCCCCTGCGCCGCCAGCCGGAATTTTTGGAGTTCCTCCGACCACAGCTGGAACGTCACCGGCTGTGGCGTGTCGAAGAAGCCCATCTTCACGGCGAAGTCCTGATAGGCAGCGTTGGCGTGCTTGAAGAACTGCGCCTCGAGCGGAATGTGCGCCGAGAAGAACGAGCCGTTCTCGATATAGCGGTCGAGCTGCTTCGGGTTCGCCGCTCCTCTGCCTGCACGCGTGCCGTCGGTGCCGCGGAAGCCCGCCAGCGGGCCAATGCCCGGTCGGCGCTCGTGCCTGACCAGATAGTCGGCATAATCGCGGTAGAGCGGCTGACCGCGGCTGTCGGCGAAGCCCGGCAGCTTCAGCCTTGCACCGAGGTCGATCAGGACGCTCTGGAACGGGCGCACGTCGCGATCGGGCTCGACCATCGGCCAGCGAATTGCGTCACTCGCTGCCTCCGGCTCCGAGATCGGCCGATCGAGCAGCGAAATACAATCGAAGCGCTCGAGATAGGTGGTGTCCGGCAGCACCAGGTCGGCATAGGCAACCATCTCCGACGAATAGGCGTCGGAGTAGATGATCTTCGGGATGCGGTACTCGCCGGTCGCCTCGTCCTTGTCCTCCAGAATCCGGATGGTACCCGCCGTGTTCATCGACGAGTTCCACGCCATGTTGGCCATGTAGAGGAACAGCACGTCGACCGGATACGGGTCGCCCGCATGTGCATTGGCGATCACCATGTGCATCAGACCGTGCGCCGAGAACGGGGCTTCCCATGAAAACGCCTTGTCGATGCGCGATGGCTGCCCGGCCTCATCGACCAGCAGATCTTCAGGCCCGAGCGGAAATCCAAGATGCGGCCCCGCAAGCGGCTGGTTAGAGCCAAAATGCTCGGCGCGGCCGTGCGGTCGCGGATGTGCCTGCACCGGCTTCGGATATGGCGGCTCGTAGCGGAACCCACCGGGGCAGTCGACGGCGCCGATCAGCACCTGCAGGAGGTGCAACGCGCGCGCCGTCTGGAAGCCGTTGGAATGGGCGGAAATGCCACGCATCGCGTGGAACGAGACCGGACGGCCGATGTAGCTCGGGTGATGGTTGCCGTACACATCGGTCCACGGCTGCGGGATCTCGATCGCCTCTTCGAAAGCAACGCGGGCAATCTCGGCCGCGAGGCCACGGATCGTGGCGGCGGAAATACCGATCTTGTCGGCAACGGCCTCCGCCGAGTGGCGTTCGTCGAGATACTCCTCGACCAGCAGCTCGAAGGACGGGCGCACCTCGGTGCCGTCGTCGAGCCGGTAGCGGCCGCTCAGAGCCGGTTGCGCGCCCTTGCTGCCGGCTGAGACGGGACGCTCTGTGAGCGTCTCCCAGACGAGGGGCTTGCCGTCCTTGCCGCGCGCAAACAGGCCGTGCTGGTCCGTGCCCGGCGCGTCGATCACCAGCCACGGCGCATTCGAGTATCGCACCAGGTACTCGACGTCGATCTTCCGCGCCTTCAGGAGCTCGTGGACGAGCGCCAGGATCAGGAGGCCATCGGTACCCGGCCGCACACCGATCCAGCTGTCAGCAACCGCTGAATAGCCCGTACGAACCGGGTTGACCGACACGAACCGCGCGCCGCGCTGCTTAAGCTTCGAGATGCCGATCTTGATCGGGTTCGAGTCGTGGTCCTCCGCCACGCCGAACATGACGAACAGCTTCGTCCTTTCCCAGTCGGGCGAGCCGAACTCCCAGAACGCGCCGCCAATCGTCATGATGCCGGCAGCAGCCATGTTGACCGAGCAGAAGCCACCATGCGCGGCGTAATTGGGCGTGCCGAACTGCTGCGCCCAGAAGCCGGTCAGCGATTGGGACTGGTCGCGCCCGGTGAAGAAAGCGAGTTTCTTCGGGTCGCGCGCACGTACGTCGCCAAGCCATTCGGTGGCAATGGCAAGCGCTTCATCCCAGGAAATGTTGCGGAACTCGCCAGAGCCGCGCGGGCCAGTGCGCAACATCGGCGACGACAGCCGAGCCGGCGCATAATGCTGCATGATGCCGGCCGAGCCCTTGGCGCACAGCACGCCCTTATTGACCGGATGGTCGCGGTTGCCCTCGATATAACGGATCTTGCCATCCTTCAGGTGGACGTCAATCCCGCACCGGCACGCGCACATGTAGCACGTCGTCTTGCGCACCTCGTCGGAGACGGGCTTGGACAGATCGATGGGGTGCTGGGTCATGCCTGGCCGCTCCTCCTGCAGCCCGCAAGGCTAGTGAACTGCGCGCGGGAAAGAAATGCCCCGCGCTCCACTTGATGTGGAATATTCGACCAGCTCAGTTCTCGATGATGATGCGGGTATTGCCGGCGCCGACCTTGTTGACCAGCGAATAGAAGATCTCGGCGTGCTGAGGGTCGAGGCGCACGCAGCCATGCGAGACCGGGCTGCCGAGGCGATCCACCTCGTTGGTGCCATGCACGGCCCAGCCACGGTCGTAGAAGACCGAGTAAGGCATTTCCTCGCCGTTGTGGGTGCGCGAGCGCCACATCTTGTGCATGCGGTAGGGCCGGTACTCGCCGCGAGGGGTGCCGCCGAATTCGTCGGCGCCGGTGGAGACAGTCCACTCGTGGATCACCTTGCCGTACTGGCTGACGACCATCTTCTGTTCGGCCACGTCGACCCGCGCAACTAGCGCTGACGCTTGCGCACCCGCAACCGACAAGAGGAAAGTCCCCGCGACAACGGCGAGACGAATACGCATCATGACCCCACACCCAATACTGCTGAAATGATTCATCGTGGCGAACGCAAGCGCAAGGTCCGCCATATGATTCGCCATATCCTAACAAACCCCTGCCGCGGTCCTCTCACATCCGCGTGAGCGGCTGGCTCATTCACAAGCCCCATCAGCCATACTTGCCAAGGCATCCGTAAACTTGCTCAATTGCTGTATGACAAACCGCTTGCTTTCCGCCATCGACGACCGCCGCGACGATCTCGTCGCCCTCACGGCTGACCTGATCCGCTTTCCGACGATCAACCCGCCAGGAGAGGCCTATACACCGTGCGCCGAGTTTATCGCCGCCCGGTTGCAGAAGGCCGGCTTCGGCACAAAGCTGATCCGGGGTGAAGGAACACCCGGCGACAGCGACAAATACCCGCGCACCAACGTCGTGGCACGTTTCGACGGTCGCAGCCCCGGCCCGACCGTGCACTTCAACTCGCATATCGATGTGGTCGAGGCGGGCGACGGCTGGACCGTCGATCCGTTCGGCGGCGAGGTGAAGGACGGGCGCGTCTACGGCCGCGGCGCCTGCGACATGAAGGGCGGGCTGGCTGCCTCGATCATCGCCGCCGAAGCATTTATTGCCACTTACCCCGACTTTCCTGGTGCGATCGAAATTTCGGGCACGGTTGATGAGGAATCCGGCGGCTTCGGCGGCGTCGCCTATCTGGCAAAGCAGGGCTATTTTTCTAAGCCGCGCGTTGACCACGTCATCATGCCGGAGCCGTTGAACAAAGATCGCATCTGCCTCGGACACCGGGGCGTCTGGTGGGCGGAGATCGAGACGCTCGGCTCTATCGCTCATGGCTCGATGCCTTTCCTCGGCGACTCGGCCATCCGCCACATGGGTGCCTTGCTGCATGCGTTTGAGAGCGAGCTCTATCCCGCCCTCGACGCCAAGCAGACGCAGATGCCGGTTGTGCCGGAAGGTGCACGGCGCTCAACTATGAACATCAACTCGATCCATGGCGGCCAGACCGAAGATTTCTTCCCCGGCCTGCCCGCGCCGAACGTCGCCGACTCCTGCCGCACAGTGATCGATCGCCGATTCCTGCTGGAGGAGTCTATCGACGAGGTGAAGGGTGAGGTCGTCTCCATCCTGGAGCGGCTGAAGCGCGAGCGCCCGCGCTTCGACTACCGCATCCGCGACCTGATGGAGGTGCAGCCGACCATGACCGACCGCGAGGCGCCGGTCGTGCAGGCGGTGGCAAAGTCGATCCAAGAAGTGTTCGACCGCGAACCGCAATACGTCATCTCGCCGGGCACCTACGACCAGAAGCACATCGCCCGCATCGGCCACTTGTTCGACTGCATCGCCTACGGCCCCGGCATCCTCGACCTCGCTCACCGCCCGGATGAGTGGGTCGGCATCGACGACATGGTCCAGTCGGCAAAGGTGATGGCGCTGAGCCTGAGGCAGCTGCTGTTCGGGCGAGAGTGAGGGCGCAATCGGTCACGCAGCGACCACGTAACCGAATTCGGCTGCCCGCCTCCCGTACCTCGTTTCCACCGCCCTGCCCGTTTCAGCGTTCAGGGCTGGATCCTCGGCTCAAGGCCGAGGATGACGATGTGGGAACGTCCATGTCTCTGTGAAAAGGCGGCGCACCGCTTCAAGTGATCGTTCGCAGCGACGCGCTCGCGCTTCCTTCGGCAGCCCCCCGTGGGCCGGTTTACTCTTTCGCTTCAACCTCGTAATCCTCGGGTTTAACCCGAGGATCCATGCCTGAACGCTTGTGCAATACATGGCGTAGAAGACGAGGGCGCGAGCGCGCGCCGCTACAGCCTGCCCGACAACGTCCAAAACAACCGGAACCAAACGCCCCCAAAACGAAAGAAGGGGCCCGAAGGCCCCTTCCCCAAAAGTCTCGGATGAGACAGCGGCTTATGCCGCTGCTTCTTCCTCAGCCTGCTCAGCCTCGACGCGTGCGCGGTCGGCAGCGCCCTTGGCCGAGGTGTCGCGGTCAACGAACTCGATGACAGCCATCGGTGCGTTATCGCCGAAGCGGAAGCCCGCCTTCATGATGCGCAGGTAGCCGCCGTTGCGGGTGGCGTAACGCGGGGCGATGACGTCGAACAGACGCTTCGCCGCTGCTTCCGAACCGATGGCAGCAGCAGCCTGACGGCGAGCATGCAGATCGCCGCGCTTGCCCAGCGTGACAAGCTTCTCAACGATCGGGCGAAGTTCCTTCGCCTTCGGCAGGGTGGTGGTGATCTGCTCGTGCTCGATCAGCGAGGCAGCCATGTTCGAGAACAGCGCCTTGCGGTGGCTGACAGTGCGGCCGAGACGGCGACCGGATTTTCCGTGGCGCATTGGCCTACTCCTTCTCTTAGAGGCTTATGCCTCAGTATTGGTCTTCGTAACGCTTTGCGAGATCTTCGATGTTTTCCGGCGGCCAGTCCGGCACTTCCATACCGAGGTGCAGGCCCATGGCAGCGAGGACTTCCTTGATCTCGTTCAGCGACTTGCGGCCGAAATTCGGCGTGCGAAGCATCTCGGCTTCCGTCTTCTGGATCAGGTCGCCGATGTAAACGATGTTGTCGTTCTTGAGGCAGTTTGCCGAGCGAACCGACAGTTCGAGCTCGTCCACCTTCTTGAGCAGCGCAGGGTTGAACGCGAGTTCGGTAACCTGCTCGGAAGCGACTTCCTTCTGCGGCTCTTCGAAGTTGACGAACAGGCTGAGCTGGTCCTGCAGGATGCGAGCAGCGAAAGCCACTGCGTCCTCACCGGACACGGCGCCGTTGGTCTCGATGGTCATCGTCAGCTTGTCGTAGTCGAGAACCTGGCCCTCACGGGTGTTCTCAACCTTGTACGAAACCTTCTTGACCGGCGAGTAGAGGCTGTCGACCGGAATGAGGCCGATCGGAGCATCTTCGGCGCGGTTGCGCTCAGCAGGGACATAGCCCTTGCCGGTGTCGACCGTGAACTCCATGCGGATCTCTGCGCCCTCGTCGAGGGTGCACAGGACGTGATCCGGATTGAGGATCTCGACGTCGCCAACGGTCTGGATGTCACCAGCCGTCACAACACCCGGACCCTGCTTGCGCACGACCATGCGCTTCGGGCCCTCGCCTTCCATGCGGATGGCGATTTCCTTGATGTTGAGGACGATGTCGGTGACGTCTTCACGAACACCGTTGATCGACGAGAACTCGTGGAGAACGCCGTCGATCTGAACTGCGGTCACGGCTGCGCCGCGCAGGGACGACAGGAGGACGCGGCGAAGCGCGTTGCCAAGCGTAAGGCCGTAGCCACGCTCAAGCGGCTCCGCAACCAGCGTGGTCACGGTATTGCCCTTGGTCGTGAACTCGATCTTGTTCGGCTTGATGAGTTCCTGCCAGTTTTTCTGAATCATTCAGGTCTTCCTTCCATTCCCCGACACCATCCAATCGTGCCGGGCATCAGTGGAAACCTCGAGAGGAGCGCCCGAAGGAGCTCATCGGGTAGGTGAAATGCTCAGACGCGGCGCTTCTTGCGCGGACGGCAGCCGTTGTGCGGGATCGGCGTGACGTCACGGATCGAGGTGATCGTGAAGCCTGCAGCCTGCAGCGCACGCAGGGCCGACTCACGACCCGAGCCCGGACCGCAAACCTCGACCTCGAGGGTGCGCATGCCATGCTCCTGCGCCTTGCGAGCAACGTCCTCAGCAGCAACCTGAGCCGCGAACGGGGTCGACTTACGCGAACCCTTGAAGCCCTGAGCACCGGCCGACGACCAGGCAATCGCGTTGCCCTGCGCGTCGGTGATCGTGATCATGGTGTTGTTGAAGGTCGAATTGACGTGCGCAACGCCCGTCGAGATGTTCTTGCGCTCGCGACGGCGAATGCGCGCTACTTCCTTGGCCATGAATGGTCCTTCCGTTTGATATCAACGCCGCCGTAGTACCAGCGGCTACACCTTGGCCAGCGGCAGTCGGCATCAGCCGGCCACTGGCCAAAATCCGTGTCTTATTACTTCTTCTTACCTGCGATAGCCTTCGCCGGGCCCTTGCGGGTGCGGGCGTTGGTGTGCGTGCGCTGACCACGAACCGGCAGCGAACGGCGGTGACGCAGGCCGCGGTAGCAGCCGAGGTCCATCAGGCGCTTGATGTTCATCGCAACTTCACGACGCAGATCGCCCTCGACCTGGTAGTCGCGGTCGATCGTCTCGCGAATCGCGAGAACTTCAGCGTCGGTCAGCTGGTTGACGCGACGGTCGAGCGGAATACCGACCTTCTCGACGATCTCGGCGGCGAACTTTGCGCCAATGCCGTGGATGTACTGCAGCGCGATGATGACGCGCTTATTGGTCGGGATATTAACGCCGGCTATACGAGCCATGTCATTCTCCATTTGGGCCGGCGTGTCCTATGGATCACGACGGCGGTTTCGTTTTCCCGCGTCCGGTGGAGGCCGGCCCTTGCGGGCATTCTCTGCTTCAAAACCGACGAGCGGCCCGAAGGACCGCCAATTCTACGCCTGAGTGGAAGTCGCGCCGCTGTATTCCGGAACACAGCGAAAGTCAACTCTTTGCGGCACTTCACGTGCCGCAAAGATTTACCGGGGCAGAAGCGCCTCGATCTGTTTGGTCACCTCATCGATCGGCGCCATGCCGTCAACCTGCCGGAGCTGGTCGTTCGCATAGTAGTAGCCGATCAGCGGCGCGGTCTTCTTGTAGTACTCGCGCAGACGCTCCTCGAACACTTCGGGGTTGTCGTCCTTGCGGACCGGCTGACCGGCGGCCTTGGCTTCCTCGGCGCGGTTGATGATGCGACCAACCAGAGCCTTGTCGTCAACGACCAACTCGATCACCGCATCGAGAAGCATGCCGCGCTCGGCAAGCATGTCCGAAACGGCATCGGCCTGGGCGAGCGTGCGCGGATAGCCGTCGAGGATGAAGCCCCCGGCGCAGTCCGGCTGGTCGATTCGCTCGGCGACGATCGCGTTGACGATCTCGTCCGAAACCAGCTCGCCTGCATCCATCACCGCCTTGGCGCGCTTGCCAATTTCGGTGCCGTTTGCCACGGCCGCGCGCAGCATGTCGCCGGTGGAGAGCTGCGGAATTCCGTACTTTGCAACAAGCCGCTGCGCCTGCGTGCCCTTACCAGCACCGGGCGGCCCGAGAAGAATAAGTCTCATCGTCCCCTCTTTCCTCCGCGAAGCTTCGACTTCTTGATCAGCCCCTCATACTGATGCGCGATCAGATGGCCCTGAATCTGTGACACGGTGTCCAGCGTCACATTGACCACGATCAGGAGCGACGTTCCACCGAGGTAGAACGGGACACCCGTCGCAGAAATCAGAAACTCGGGTATGAGGCAGACAAACACAAGATACACAGCACCGATCAGCGTGATGCGGGTGAGCACGTAATCGATGTATTCCGCGGTGCGCTCGCCCGGACGGTAGCCCGGGATGAAGCCAGAGTGCTTCTTGAGCTGCTCGGCGGTGTCCTTCGGATTGAAGACGATCGCCGTGTAGAAGAACGCGAAGAACGCAATCAGGCCGGCATACAGCAGCATGTAGAGCGGCTGGCCGTGACCAAGCGCAGCGAGAATGGAGCTAGCCCAGGTCGGCAGCGTCGTCGTGTCGGCGAAGCCTGCAAGCGTCGCCGGCAGCAGCAGCAGCGATGACGCGAAGATCGCCGGGATGACGCCAGACGTATTGAGCTTGAGCGGCAGGTGCGAAGTATCGCCCTGGAACATGCGGTTGCCGACCTGACGCTTCGGATACTGGATCAGAAGGCGGCGCTGCGCACGCTCGAAGAAGACGATGATCGCGACCAGCACGACCGCCAGAACCAGGATGGCGAGAATGATGCCGGTCGACAACGCGCCGGTACGGCCAAGCTCGAGGGTGCCGCCGAGGGCCGACGGAAGGCCTGCGACGATGCCCGAGAAGATGATGAGCGAAATGCCGTTACCGATGCCGCGCGCGGTGATCTGCTCGCCGAGCCACATCAGGAACATGGTGCCGCCGACCAGCGTGATGACAGCGGTCAGGCGGAAGAACCAGCCCGGATCGGTAACGATCTGGTTGCCCGACTCAAGGCCGACGGAAATGCCGTAAGCCTGAACGACTGCCAGGAGGACCGTGCCGTAGCGGGTGTACTGGTTGATGATCTTGCGGCCCTGCTCGCCTTCCTTCTTCAACTGCTCGAGCGCCGGCACAACCGACGTCATCAGCTGAACGATAATGGAGGCAGAAATGTAGGGCATGATGCCGAGCGCGAAGATGGCCATGCGCTCGACGGCGCCGCCGGCGAACATGTTGAACATGCCGAGCACGCCGCCCGACTGCTGCTGGAACGCCTGCGCGAAAGCCTGCGGATTGATTCCCGGCATGGGAATGTAGGTGCCGAGCCGGTAGACGAGCAGCGCGCCGAGAGTAAACCAGATGCGCTTCTTCAAGTCTTCGGCCTTGGCAAAGGCCGCAAAATTCAGGTTGGAAGCAAGCTGTTCCGCTGCCGATGCCATAAATTATCTCCGTAACGTCACACAGCGAGGCCCGCTAAGCGGCGCGGCCCTGTGTTACCGAAGCCACGAGATAGGCTCCGGCCGGAAAAGATGCAAGCGGCGGTTTGCACATGCACAGGCCAGATCGTCACTTTTCGATCGACCATGTGCAGGGACAAACCGCCGCCTGACTAAACCGATTTACTCGGCAGCAGCCACTTCCGGCAGCTTCACCGAACCACCGGCCTTTTCGACCTGTTCGATGGCCGGCTTGGAGGCACCAGCAACCTCGAAGGCAACCTTTGCCTTGAGCTCGCCGCCGCCGATGACGCGGACGCCATCCTTGACGCGACGAAGAACACCAGCCTTGACCAGAGCCTCAGCGGTGATGGTTTCCTTCGGGTCAAGCTTGCCAGCGTCGATCGCAGCCTGAACGCGGCCGAGCGTGACTTCGTTGAAGTCCTTCGCCGACGGGTTCTTGAAGCCGCGCTTCGGCAGACGCCGGTACAGCGGCATCTGGCCACCCTCGAAACCGTTCACGGAAACGCCCGAGCGCGACTTCTGACCCTTGACGCCACGGCCGCCGGTCTTGCCGGAGCCGGAGCCGATGCCGCGGCCGACGCGCTTGCGCGCCTTGGTCGAACCCTCGACAGTACGCAGTTCGTTCAGTTTCATATCAGTCGCTCCAGCGCTTTACGCCTCGTCCACGATACGGACGAGGTGGCGCACCTTCGAAATCATGCCGCGAACAGCCGGAGTGTCCTCCAGCGTCGAACGACGGTGCATCTTGTTAAGACCCAGGCCGATCAGCGTAGCGCGCTGTTCCACCGGACGGCGGATGGGGCTGCCGATCTGCTCCACAACGAGGGTTTTGCCCTGCTTGTTTGCCATGATCGCGTCTCTCCTTATTCGTCAGCCGACACGGCAGTGCCGCGGCGCGACTGCAGGACCGAGTACTTGATGCCGCGCTGTGCAGCGACATCCTTCGGATGCAGCTGGTTCTTCAGCGCGTCGAACGTGGCGCGAACCATGTTGTACGGGTTCGACGAACCCATCGACTTGGCGACGACGTCCTGAATGCCGAGCGTCTCGAAGACAGCGCGCATCGGGCCACCGGCGATGATACCGGTACCGGGCTTGGCAGTACGCAGCAGGACGCGGCCTGCGCCGTGACGGCCCTGAACGTCGTGGTGCAGCGTACGGCCGCCACGCAGCGGGACGAAGATCAGATCGCGCTTGGCAGCCTCGGTTGCCTTGCGGATTGCCTCCGGCACCTCACGTGCCTTGCCGTGGCCGAAGCCGACGCGGCCCTTCTGGTCGCCGACGACGACGAGAGCAGCAAAGCCGAAACGACGGCCGCCCTTCACCACCTTGGCGACGCGGTTGATGTGGACGAGCTTATCGACGAAACCGTCGTCACGCTCTTCGCGGTCACGGTTGCGTTCGCGACCACCTTCCCTACGATCCTGTGCCATGTCCTGATCCTTATTCTTTTCCGGAGCACGGGTTGTGAAAATGCCGGGCCGAAGCCCGGCAGCGAAATTAGAAGCTCAGACCGCCTTCGCGGGCAGCATCAGCCAGGGCCTTGACGCGGCCGTGGTAGATGAACGGGCCGCGGTCGAAGACGACTTCCTTGACGCCGGCTTTGACAGCACGCTCGGCAACCAGCTTGCCGACAGCGGCAGCGGCAGCAACGTCAGCGCCGGTCTTCAGCGCGTCGCGTAGTTCCTTGTCGAGGGTCGAAGCGGCAGCCAGGGTGTGGCCCTTCGAGTCGTCGATGATCTGCGCGTAGATGTGCTTCGACGAGCGATGCACGGACAGACGCGGACGCTCGCCGGCGACCTTCTTGATCTGACGGCGAACGCGCGCGGCGCGGCGCTTGATGGAGTCCTTGGAAGCCATAGTTCGTATTCCTTGCCTTGTAAAACGAGGACGGCCGTATGCGGTAGCCCGGCATTGGCCGGGCTCCCGCAACCGCGCCTCGTGGCGCTGATATTACTTCTTCTTGCCGTCTTTGCGCACGATGCGCTCGCCGGCGTAACGCACGCCCTTGCCCTTGTAAGGCTCAGGACCGCGGTACTTGCGGATCTCAGCCGCAACCTGGCCGACCACCTGCTTGTCGATACCGGTGACGACGATTTCCGTCGGCTTCGGAGTCGCGAGCGTGATGCCTGCGGGCGCCTCATAGACGACTTCGTGGCTGAAGCCAAGAGACAGCTGCAGGTTCTTGCCCTGCATGGCGGCACGGTAACCCACGCCGTTGATCTCGAGGCGACGCTCGAAGCCGTCCTTCACGCCGGTCAGGATGTTCGCGATCTGAGTACGGGACATGCCCCACTTGGAACGCGCATCCTTGGAGTTGTCGCGCGGACAAACGGAGATCTCGCCGTTATCCAGCTTGACCAGAACTTCGTCATTGACGACGAACTTCAGTTCGCCTTTCGGGCCCTTCGCGGTGACCGTCTGGCCGTCGACCGTAGCGGTCACGCCGGCGGGCACCTGTACGGGCTTCTTACCAATACGAGACATGTTTCGGTCCTCGTCCTTCTATTGTTCCGCCGGCCGATCAGAAGATCTGGCACAGCACCTCGCCGCCGACATTCTGCTCACGAGCCTGATGGTCAGCCATCACGCCCTTGGGAGTCGACAGGATCGAGATGCCGAGGCCGTTGGCCACGGACGGGATAGACTTGACCGAAACATACACGCGGCGGCCCGGCTTGGAGACGCGGGCGATCTCGCGGATCACCGGCTGGCCTTCGTAGTACTTGAGTTCGATCTCAAGCTCCGACTTGCCGTTCTCGTAGTCGACCTTTGCGTAGTCGCGGATGTAGCCTTCGGCCTTCATGACGTCGAGCACGCGAGCACGCAGGTTCGAAGCCGGCGTGGTAACGGTGGTCTTGCGGCGGCCATAGGCGTTGCGAATGCGGGTGAGCATATCGCCGAGGGGATCACTAAGGGACATCTTTGGTCCTCCTTACCAGCTCGACTTGACCAGGCCGGGAATCAGGCCGTTGTTGCCGAGTTCGCGCAGCGCCACACGGCTCATCTTGAGCTTGCGGTAGAATGCGCGCGGGCGGCCGGTGACTTCGCAACGATTGCGAATGCGGGTCTTCGCCGAGTTACGCGGAAGCGCGGACAGCTTGAGCTGCGCGCGGAAGCGCTCTTCCATCGGCTTGGACTGATCCATGATGATCGCCTTCAGCGCTGCACGCTTGGCAGCATACTGGTCGACGAGCTTCCGGCGCCGATTGTTCTTTTCTACTGAGCTGGTCTTTGCCATTTCAGGTTCCTTTGTTCGCTGCCGTTACTGCCGGAATGGGAAGTTGAAGGCCTTGAGCAGAGCCCGAGCCTCGTCGTCCGTCTTGGCAGTCGTACAAACGATGATGTCCATTCCCCAAACCTGATCGACCTTGTCGTAGTTGATCTCGGGGAACACGATGTGCTCCTTGATGCCCATGGCGAAGTTGCCACGACCATCGAAGCTCTTTGCATTGAGGCCGCGGAAGTCGCGAACGCGCGGCAGCGCGATCGTGACCAGGCGGTCAATGAATTCGTACATGCGATCCGAACGAAGGGTGACCTTCGCGCCGATCGGCATGCCTTCACGCACCTTGAAGCCTGCAATCGAGTTGCGGGCGCGGGTGACGACCGCCTTTTGGCCGGCGATCAGGCTCAGGTCCTCGGCGGCGACCGACGGCTTCTTGGAGTCGCCCGTGGCCTCGCCGACGCCCATGTTGATCACGACCTTGTCGAGACGCGGAATCTGCATCTCGTTGGCGTAGTTGAACTGATCCTGGAGCGCCTTGCGGATCTGCTCACGGTACAGGGTCTTGAGCCGCGGCTCGTACTTCTGGTCAGCCATTGATGACTTCTCCCGAGCGCTTCGCGACACGCACCTTCTTGCCGTCGCGGATCTCGAAGCCGACGCGGGTCGGCGTCTTGCCGTCCTTCGGGTCGACCACTGCAATGTTGGACAGGTGGATCGGAGCTTCCTTGCGGATCAGACCACCTTCCTGGTTCTGCGTCTGGCGCTGGTGGCGCACAACCACGTTGACGCCACTGACGATTGCCTTCTGGTCCTTCGGCTGAACCTTCAGAACCTCACCGGTGCGGCCCTTGTCCTTGCCGGCGAGAACGACGACTTTGTCGCCCTTGCGAATCTTCTGCATTTCACCGGCCTCCTTAGAGCACTTCAGGCGCGAGGGAGATGATCTTCATGTGGTTCTTCGCGCGGAGCTCGCGCGGAACCGGCCCGAAGATACGGGTGCCGATCGGCTCCCGCTTGTTGTCGACGAGCACTGCTGCGTTGCTGTCGAAACGGATCACACTGCCGTCAGGACGGCGGATGTCCTTGGCCGTGCGAACCACGACCGCCTTCATCACATCACCCTTCTTGACGCGGCCGCGCGGAATTGCTTCCTTGATCGAGACGACGATGATGTCGCCAACCGAGGCATACTTCCGCTTCGAGCCGCCCAGCACCTTGATGCACATGACACGACGCGCGCCGGAATTATCCGCGACGTCGAGGTTTGTTTGCATCTGAATCATGACTGGCCGCCTTCTTCTTTATTTTGGGCAAGGCTCCCGCCCTGCCCGGCTGTCCAAATTTTTCTTACTCGGCTTTCGCCGCCAGTTCCTGCGTCTGGTTCTGGATCACAACCCAACGCTTGTCTTTCGAGATCGGAGCCGACTCCTGGATGAAGACGAAGTCGCCCACCTTGCAGGAGTTGTCCTCGTCATGCGCCTTGTAGCGCTTGCTCTGACGGACAACCTTCTTCATCACCGGATGGGTGAAGCGGCGCTCGACCTTGACGACGACCGTCTTATCATTCTTGTCACTGACGACAGTGCCCTGCATGATGCGCTTCGGCATGGTCCTCGTCCTTAAGCCTTCTTGGCAGCGGACTTCTCCGCTGCAATCGTCTTGATACGCGCAATGTCCTTACGGACCTGGTTCACGCGTGCGGTTTTCTCAAGCTGGCCGGTTGCCTTCTGAAAGCGCAGGTTGAACTGCTCCTTCTTCAGTGCGGCAAGCTCATCGTTCAGTTCGTCGAGGGTCTTCGCCCTCAAATCGGACGCCTTCATATCCGGGACCCTCTTATTCTGCAATACGCTGTACGAAGCGCGTGCGTACGGAAAGCTTGGCAGCGCCGAGACGAAGTGCCTCACGGGCAACGTCTTCCGGCACACCGTCGATCTCGAACATCACGCGGCCTGGCTTGACGCGCGCTGCCCAGTACTCGACGGAGCCCTTACCCTTACCCATGCGGACTTCGGTCGGCTTCGCAGTAACCGGGAGATCCGGGAAAACCCGGATCCAAACGCGGCCCTGACGCTTCATCTGGCGAGTGATCGCGCGACGAGCGGCTTCGATCTCGCGGGCAGTAACGCGGTTCGGCTCGAGAGCCTTCAGGCCGTAGCCGCCGAAGTTCAGGTCGGTGCCACCCTTGGCAGCGCCGTGAATGCGGCCCTTGAACTGCTTACGGAACTTTGTGCGCTTTGGCTGCAGCATCGTTCTTCTCCAAATTCCTATGCTTAGGCGTTCTCGCGGCGGCGGTTTCCACCGGCCTGCTGCTGATCGCCCTCGACAGCCCTACGCTCCGAAGCCATCGGATCGTGCTCGAGGATCTCGCCCTTGAACACCCAGACCTTGACGCCGCAGGTGCCGTAAGCGGTGTGAGCCTCAGCCGTGCCGTAGTCGACGTCCGCACGCAGGGTGTGCAGCGGAACGCGGCCCTCGCGGTACCACTCCATGCGGGCGATTTCCGCACCGCCCAGGCGACCCGAGCAGTTGATACGGATGCCCTCGGCGCCCAGACGCATAGCCGACTGAACGGCACGCTTCATGGCGCGACGGAATGCCACACGGCGCTCGAGCTGCTGCGTGATCGACTGAGCGATCAGCTTGGCATCGATCTCCGGCTTACGAACCTCGACGATGTTGAGGTGCGTCTCGGACTTCGTCATCTCGGTGAGCTTCTTGCGAAGCTTCTCGATGTCGGCGCCCTTCTTGCCGATGATCAGGCCCGGACGTGCGGCGTGAATGGTCACGCGGCACTTCTTGTGCGGACGCTCGATGACGATCTTCGAGACGGCAGCCTGCTTCAGCTCCTTCTCGAGATACTTGCGGATCTTGAGATCCTCATGGAGCAGCGTGCCGTACTCGCCGGTGTTCGCGTACCAGCGGGAGTCCCAGGTACGGTTGATGCCGAGGCGAAGGCCGATCGGATTGATTTTCTGACCCATTATGCGGCCTCCACTTCTTCGACTTCGCGAACGACGATCGTCAGGTGCGAGAACGGCTTCTCGATCCGGCTTGCACGACCGCGACCGCGGGCATGGAAGCGCTTCATGACGATCGACTTGCCGACATATGCCTCAGCAACGATGAGGGAGTCGACATCGAGGTCGTGGTTGTTTTCGGCGTTAGCGATAGCCGACTCAAGCGTCTTCTTGACGGTGCCGGCGATGCGCTTGCGGGAGAATTCGAGGTCGGCGAGAGCAGTGCTGACCTTCTTGCCGCGGATCAACGCGGCAACCAGGTTCAGCTTCTGCGGGCTGACACGGATCGTGCGCAGGACGGCGCGCGCTTCGTTGTCGGCGAGCCTACGCGGAGCTTTGGCCTTGCCCATGTTACTTCCTCTTCGCCTTCTTGTCCGCGCCATGGCCGTAGTAGGTACGGGTAGGCGAGAACTCACCGAACTTGTGGCCAACCATCTCCTCGGAAACCGAGACCGGGATGTGCTTCTGGCCATTGTAGACGCCAAAGGTGAGGCCGACGAACTGCGGCAGGATCGTGGAGCGGCGGCTCCAGATCTTGATCACCTCATTACGCCCGCTTTCGCGCGCCTTCTCTGCCTTCTTGAGGAGGTAGCCGTCGACGAACGGGCCTTTCCAGACTGAACGGGTCACGTTCTGTACCTTTCCTTAGCTCTTGCGCTGATGGCGCGAGCGCATGATGAACTTGTCGGTCGCCTTGTTAGAGCGCGTACGCTTGCCCTTCGTAGGCTTGCCCCACGGGGTAACCGGATGACGGCCACCCGAGGTACGGCCCTCACCACCACCGTGCGGGTGGTCGACCGGGTTCATAGCAACACCGCGGGTGTGCGGGCGCTTGCCGCGCCAGCGCGTGCGGCCGGCCTTACCGTCGTTGATGTTGGCGTGGTCCGGGTTCGACACGGCACCAACCGTAGCGAGGCACGAGCCGTGGACGACGCGCTGCTCACCCGAGTTGAGGCGCAGGATCGCCATGCCCTGGTCGCGACCGACGAGCTGGGCGTATGCGCCAGCCGAACGAGCGATCTGACCGCCCTTGCCCGGCTTCAGCTCGACGTTGTGAACGATCGTGCCAACCGGCATCGCCGACAGCGGCATCGCATTGCCCGGCTTGACGTCGACGTTCTCGCCGGCGACGACCTTGTCACCGACAGCAAGGCGCTGCGGAGCCAGGATGTAGGACAGCTCACCGTCTTCATACTTGATGAGCGCGATGAACGCCGTACGGTTCGGGTCGTACTCGAGACGCTCGACGGTGGCCGAAACGTCGAACTTGCGACGCTTGAAGTCGACCAGGCGATACGAACGCTTGTGACCACCACCGATGAAGCGGGCGGTCACGCGGCCGTAGTTGTTACGGCCGCCCTTCTTGACGAGACCCTCAGTCAGACCCTTGACCGGCTTACCCTTGTAGAGACCGGAACGGTCCACGATTACGAGCTGGCGAGTACCAGGCGTAATCGGATTAAAGTGTTTCAATGCCATCGTTCCGATCCTTACAGTCCGGTCGTGACGTCGATCGACTGGCCTTCAGCCAGCGTGACGACAGCCTTCTTGACGTCGCTCTGCTTGCCAATGGTGCCGCGGAAGCGCTTCACCTTGCCCTTGCGAACGAGCGTGTTCACCGCGGTAACCTTGACGCCGAACAGCGCCTCAACCGCAGCCTTGATCTCCGGCTTCGAAGCCTTGCCGGCCACGTTGAAGACCACCTGGTTGTTTTCCGAAGCCATGGTGGACTTCTCGGTGATCGCCGGGGAGACGATTACGTCGTAGTGGCGAAGATCAGTCATTTGAGAACCGCTCCTCCAGAGCCTCGACAGCTGCCTTCGAGAGGACGAGCTTGCCGCGACGCAGAATGTCGTAGACGTTGATACCCTGGATCGGCAGGACATCGATGTTCGGAATGTTCGCTGCAGCGCGCTTGAAGTTTGCGTCAAGCTCAGCGCCGCCGATCACGAGTGCGTTGCTCAGGCCCAGCTTCGCGAAGTTCGCGACGAGAGCCTTCGTCTTCGGCTCGGACAGAGCCAGATCATCGATGATGATCAGGTTCTCACCCTTGGCCTTGGCCGACAGAGCGTGCTTAAGGCCGAGCGCGCGGACCTTCTTCGGAAGGTCGTGAGCGTGGCTGCGAGCAACCGGGCCGTGAGCCTTGCCACCGCCGCGGAACTGCGGTGCACGAGCGGACGAGTGACGGGCGCGGCCCGTACCCTTCTGCTTGTACATCTTCGCGCCGGTGCGGGAGACGTCAGCGCGGCTCTGCGACTGGTGCGTGCCCTGCTGCTTCTTGGCCAGCTGCCAGCGAACGACGCGCTGCAGGATGTCCTCGCGCGGATCAAGACCGAAGATCTCTTCCGACAGCTTGATATTGCCAGCTGCGTCGCCAGCAAGCGTGGTAATCTTGACGTCCATTACTCTGCTCCCTCGGTGACCGGAGCGGTCTCAGCCGCCGGGGCTGCATTCGTCCGGATCGCCGCCGGCTTCGGCGCATTTTCCGGCAGCGTCGCCTTGACGGCGTCACGCACATAGATCCAGGCGCCCTTGGAACCCGGAACCGCGCCGCGGACCAGAATCAGGCCGCGCTCTGCGTCGGTCGAAACAACCTCGAGGTTCTGGGTCGTCACGCGGGTAGCACCCATGTGACCGGCCATCTTCTTGCCCTTGAACACCTTACCCGGATCCTGGCGCTGACCGGTCGAACCGTGCGAGCGGTGCGAAACCGAGTTACCGTGGGATGCACGACCACCACCGAAGTTGTGGCGCTTCATGACACCCTGGAAACCCTTACCGATCGAGGTACCCGTCACGTCGACCTTCTGGCCAACGACGAAGTGATCGGCAGTGATCTCGGCGCCAACCTCGATGAGGTTTTCCGGAGAGACGCGGAATTCCGCGACCTTCGCCTTCGGCTCGACCGAGGCAGTGGCGAAATGACCGCGCAGAGCCTTGGACGTGTTCTTCACCTTGGCGAGCCCGACACCGAGCTGCACGGCGGTATAGCCGTTCTTTTCCTGGGTACGCTGCGCCACCACCTGGCAGTTCTCCATGCGGAGAACGGTGACAGGCACGTGTTCGCCCGCGTCATTGTAGACGCGCGTCATCCCGATCTTCTGTGCGATAACACCTGAACGCATCAGTTCTTTCCTTCAGAGGAGCCATTCGGGCGAACACGCCCGTCCGGCTCATGGTTATGCTCCCTAGAGCTTGATCTCGACGTCGACGCCGGCGGCCAGGTCGAGCTTCATGAGAGCGTCGACAGTCTGCGGGGTCGGATCCACAATATCGAGGAGTCGCTTGTGGGTGCGCATCTCAAACTGCTCGCGGCTCTTTTTGTCAATGTGCGGCGAGCGGTTTACGGTAAATTTTTCGATCCGCGTCGGCAGCGGAATGGGCCCGCGTACGTTCGCGCCGGTGCGCTTAGCCGTCGACACGATCTCCCGCGTCGATGCGTCCAGGACACGGTGGTCGAACGCTTTGAGGCGGATGCGGATATTCTGTCCGTTCATCTGGTCGGTTCCTTCAAGTCTTCCGCGGGCGCGGGCAGAAGCCGAAGCCACGCCCGCGACAGACCCTTATTCTTCTTACTCGATGATCGCGGCGACGATGCCGGCGCCGACGGTGCGGCCGCCTTCACGGATAGCGAAGCGCAGGCGCTCTTCCATCGCGATCGGAACGATCAGCTCGACGTCAACGGTGATGTTGTCGCCCGGCATGACCATCTCGGTGCCTTCCGGCAGCTTGATGATGCCGGTCACGTCGGTCGTGCGGAAGTAGAACTGCGGACGGTAGTTCGTGAAGAACGGGGTGTGACGGCCGCCCTCTTCCTTGGTGAGGATGTAAGCCTCAGCCTTGAACTTGGTGTGCGGCTTCACCGAACCCGGCTTGCACAGAACCTGACCGCGCTCGACGTCCTCACGGCTGATACCGCGAACCAGWGCACCGATGTTGTCGCCAGCCTGGCCCTGGTCGAGCAGCTTGCGGAACATCTCGACGCCGGTGACGGTCGTCTTCTGGGTCGGACGGATACCGACGATCTCGACTTCCTCGCCAACCTTG
>NZ_VLJG01000016.1:0-76508 GCF_007829415.1 Aminobacter sp. J44
CCCGCCAGCCGTGCCTGGCGGGGGCATGAGGCCCTCTCGCCCCTTCATTATCTTCACTTCGTCAGGCMCCGGCAGCGCCCCTGCGCTCGGTCATCCCGCCCCAACGAAAAACCCGCCAAAAAATCGGCGGGTTTGTCAGTGGTCTGAGGGCGCGGACCGAAATCCGCGCCCTTTCCTTTTGGCATGCCCTGTTCTTGTTGTCAGACGTTGCCGAGCTGGCTGCGATGCGCCCAGCCGGTCATTCGTTTTTCGAGCCACGCCATCAACGCGTACATGACGATGCCTTCGATGGCGAGCATGATGAGGCCTGCCCACACCAGCGGCACGTTGAACTGGCTCTGCGCCGCCGACATCATGTAGCCGAGGCCGGTATTGGCCGCGACGGTCTCCGAAATCACCGAACCCACGAATGCAAGCGTGATCGCCACCTTCAGCGAGCCGAAGAAGTACGGCATCGAGCGCGGGATACCGACCTTGATCATGATGTCCATCTTCTTCGCGCCTAGCGCGCGAAGGACGTCCTCCGTCTCCGGCTCGATGGTGGCGAGGCCCGTGGCGACGTTCACCACGATCGGGAAGAAGGCGATCAGGAATGCGGTGAGGATCGCCGGGATCGTGCCGATACCGAACCAGATCACCAGAATCGGCACGACCGCGACCTTCGGGATCGCGTTGAAGCCGATCATCAACGGATAGAGGCCGGCGTAGATCACACGGGACCAGCCCACCAACAGCCCCAGCGCCAGACCGCCGACCACAGCGAGGCCAAAGCCGAGCGTCGTCGTGAACAGGGTCTGGATCGAGTTGCGCTGGATCGCCGGCCAGTACTTGATCAGCGCCTCGACGATAGCGGAAGGCGCCGGAAGGATCACCGGGCGGATATTGAAGATCCAGACCGCCGCTTCCCAGATCACGAACAGGCCGATCGTGTAGATGACCGGCGCCAGCCCGACCCAGTTGATGCTGCCCTTGCGGATTTCGTTCGCACTCATGCTGCCTGCCTCGCATCGGCGATCTCGCCGCGCAGTTCATGAACCTTCTCGGAAAACTCCGGCGTGTACATCAGCTCGAGGTCGCGGGGTCGCGGGAAGGTTATGGTGTGCTCGTGCAGCACCCTGCCCGGCCGCGAGCTCATGACGAAGATGCGGTCGGCAAGGAACACCGCCTCGCGCAGATCGTGCGTGACGAGGATGATGGTGACGTCCTGGGATGCATGCAGGTCGCGGATCACCTGCCACAGCTCCTCGCGCGTGAAGGCATCGAGCGCGCCGAACGGCTCATCGAGCATCAGCAGTTCCGGCTCGTGGATCAGCGCACGGCAGAGGTTGGCGCGCTGCTGCATGCCGCCCGAAAGCTGCCACGGATATTTTTCGCCAAAGCCCTTGAGGCCCACCGTCTCCAGCAGCTTCTCGGCCTTGGCGACATACTCCGCCTTGTGCTTGCGCAGGCGCCCGCGGTGCTTCTCGACGATTTCCAGCGGCAGCAGGATGTTGTCGAGGGTGGTGCGCCAGGGAAGCATGGTCGGGTTCTGGAACGCCATGCCAACGATGGAGATGGGCTTGGTCACCTGAGTGCCGGCAACTTCCACCGTCCCGGACTGAGGAATGTGCAGCCCGGTGACCAGGCGCATCAGGGTGGACTTGCCGCAACCCGACGGGCCGACGACCGCTGCGAACTCGCCGCGCTGGACGTTCAGGGTGAGGCCGGACACGGCAAGGACGCCGCCAGCGCCGCCATAGCGCATGTCGACATTGTCGATGGAAACCAGTGGCTGGGTCATATGCTGTTCGCCTCACGTGAAGAAAGAACTCCCGCCGCCATGCCGACGGGAGCCAGGTAGTTCAGGAGGCCGTTACTTGAACCGGCGCTCTTCGACCGGCGGCAGGTACTGCAGGTCGACGACATCCTCCGGCTTGACGTTGCCGGTCAGCCCCATCGACAGGGTCAGCTGCTCGAACGAGCGAGCCAGGCGTTCCATGTCGATGCCGCCGAAACCGTTTTCCTTCACGTAGGCGGTGTTGATGTTCATGTCGTTGGCCATCTTCAGGCGCTCGATCTCGACGTCCAGGTCGAGAATGTCGTTACGCTTGAGAACGGCCTTGGCACCAGCCTCCGGATCGGCGACGGCATCAGCAAAGCCCTTGGCGACAGCGCGCAGGAAGCCCTTCACCACTTCCGGATTGGCTTCGGCAAAGTCGGTGTTGACCATGATCGCGTTGCCGTAGAGGTCGAGACCATTCTCGGCCATCAGGATCGGCACGATGTCGTCGTCGGCGACACCCTGCTGCTTCAGGTTCAGGATCACCGAGAAGGCGAAGCCGAAGACGGCGTCAACCTCGCCCTGCGCCAGCATGGGCTCGCGCACCGGGAAGCCGATGCTTTCGATCTTAATGTTCGACGTGTCGATCTTGGCCACGTCAACGAATGCCGGCCACTGCGCGAAGGCGCCATCCGGCGGCGGAGCACCCAGCTTCTTGCCCTCCAGCGACTTCGGATCTTCCGTCACGCCGAGCGACTTGCGACCGACGACCGAGAATGTCGGCACGTCGTAGATCATCATCGCGGCCTTGACCTTCTGGGTCGGGTCCTGGTCGAGGAACTTGATCAGTGAGTTGATGTCGCCGAAACCGATCTGGTAGGTGCCCGTTGCAACGCGCGGAATTGCTTCGACCGAACCGGCGCCGGTATCGATCTTGACGTTAAGACCTTCAGCCTCGAAGTATCCATTGTCCTGCGCCAAGAAGAATCCGGCCGCAGGCCCCTCAAAACGCCAGTCGAGCGTGAATGCGACGTCAGTCTGCGCGCTGGCCGGAAGCGAAAAACCGCCCAGCATTGACCCGGCCATAAGACCGGCGGCTGCCATTGAGAACAACCTGCGTGAAATCATGTAGAACACCCCGGATATGAACAACGAAGGGCATCAAATCCGGTCAGAAAAAACATTGCAAGTCCTATTTGCATAGGAAATTTGCAAACGCATAAATTGCTTAAATTTTCGGCGCAATGCCTTTGCCGCGACCACTGCCAGTCTGTAGAAGAAGCAGTGCGAGCCGCGCAGGCGGGGAAAATCGAATGGCTTTTGACACTCCCGAGACCATCTTGTCGCCAACAGGTGCGAAGGTCAATCTTCACTCAGTTGCCCCTGAAGAATCGCCGGTTGCGGCGGTGCAAATCAATCATGGTCTTGCAGAACATTCGGCGCGTTACAGCCGGTTCGCAAAGTATCTTGCCGAACGCGGCTTTGCGGTATTTGCACACGATCATCGCGGCCATGGTTACACGAGTGCCCCCGGCGCGCCGCTGGGATCGTTCGGCCCCCGAGGCATGGATGCCGTACTCGACGATGTGCTCGCAGTCCACGAGCACATTGCGCAGGCATATCCTGGACTGCCGGTCATCGTCTTCGGCCATTCGATGGGCGCTCTGATCGCGCTCAACTTCGTCAGCCGCCATCCGCGCCGCATTTCCGGAGCAGCGATTTGGAACGGCAATTTCACCGGCGGTGTCCTCGGCCTCGCCGCTAAGGTCGTGCTTGCCTGGGAAAAGTTCAGGCTCGGTTCCGACGTTCCCTCGCGCATTCTCCCGCGTCTTACCTTCCGCGACTGGGCCCGAAAAGTGTCAGATGGTCGGACCGAGTTCGACTGGCTGTCGCACGACCATAACGAGGTCGATCGCTACGTTGCCGATCCGCTTTGCGGCTGGGCACCATCCATTGGCATGTGGAACGCTGTATTCGACATGATGATCGCCGGCTCGGACGATCGAACCCTCGCCCGGATTCCGCGCCACCTCCCGATCAATCTCGTTGGCGGCGACGAGGACCCGGCCACAGACTTCGGCAAGGCGGTCACCAGGCTCGAGGACCGCATGCGGCGGATGGGCTTTTTGAATCTGACTTCAACCATTTACGAGAAGACGCGACACGAATCTCTCAACGAGTTGAATCAGAACATCATCATGAAGAAGTTCGCCGACTGGGCGGAAATGGTCGCCACAAACACTGGCACAACCCCTTCGGCGTGACATTTCCTGCGGTCGTCTGGTAGTGCTCGGGTCGACTAGTTCTGGAGCGAATATTCATGGCTCAACCGCCTCTATCGGGCGTGCGCGTGATCGAACTTGCGCGCATCCTCGCCGGTCCCTGGGCTGGCCAGCTGCTCGCCGACCTCGGCGCCGACGTCATCAAGGTCGAGAATCCGGACGGCGGCGATGACACCCGCAAATGGGGCCCGCCCTTCGTCACTGGAGCCGACGGCGAAAACCTTTCCGCCGCCTACTATCACGCCGCAAACCGCGGCAAGCGCTCGATCGCTATCGACTTCTCGACGCCCGAGGGTGCAGAAACTATCCGCAAGCTGGTAGCGACCGCCGACGTTCTCATCGAGAACTTCAAGCTCGGCGGCCTGAAAAAGTACGGCCTGGACTACGAGAGCCTGAAGAAGATCAACTCGAAGCTCGTTTACTGCTCCATTACCGGCTTCGGTCAGGACGGCCCCTATGCGCCGCGCGCAGGCTATGACTTCATCATTCAGGGCATGGCCGGACTGATGTCGATTACCGGCGAGCCAGGCCGCGAGCCGCAGAAGGTTGGCGTTGCCGTCACCGACATCTTCACCGGCCTCTATTCGGTCATCGCCATCCAGGCCGCTCTGCGCCACGCGGAGAAGACCGGCGAGGGCCAGCACATCGACATGGCTCTGTTCGACACGCAGATCTCGGTGCTGGCGAACCAGAACCTCAACTACCTCGTCTCGGGCGTCGCGCCGCGCCAGATGGGTAACGCGCACATGAATATTGTCCCGTACGAGGTGGTGCCGGTGGCCGATGGCCACATCATTCTTGCGGTTGGCAATGACGGCCAGTTCCAGCGCTTCTGCAAGGTGACAGGTCTCGACGACCTCGCCACCAACCCGGATTTCGCCACCAACCCCGCGCGCGTCACCAACCGTGTCGCACTACGCGAACGCGTTGTCGCCGCGACGCAGCAGTGGAAGCGTGACGAACTTCTGGCCGAACTGGAAAAAGTCGCGGTGCCGGCGGCGCCGATCAACACGATCGCGGACGCCTTTGCCGACCCGCAGACGATTGCGCGCGGCATGCGACTCGACCTCGACGACGGCTTCGGCACCAAGCTCCCCTCGGTACGGGCGCCGATGGTGATGAGCGAAACGCCTCTAGTCTACGACCGCCCCTCGCCGCGGCTGGGGCAGCACACTGATGAAATCCTTGCAGAACTTGAACGGAGCGGAAAATGAGAACTGGCGGCCAACTCATTGTCGACGCGCTTGAAGTGAACGGTGTCGACCGGCTGTTCTGCGTTCCGGGAGAAAGCTACCTCGCGGTTCTCGACGCCCTGCACGACTCGAAGATCGAAACCGTTGTCTGCCGCCAGGAAGGCGGCGCGGCGATGATGGCGGATTGCTACGGCCGCCTCACCGGCAAGCCAGGCATCTGTTTCGTCACCCGCGGGCCCGGCGCCACCAACGCGTCGGCCGGCGTCCACATCGCAGCGCAGGACTCGATCCCGATGATCCTGTTCATCGGTCAGGTCGCACGCGACATGATGGAGCGCGAGGCCTTCCAGGAGGTGGACTACAAGGCGTTCTACGGCTCGATTGCAAAGTGGGTCGTCGAAATCAACGACGCCCGCCGCATTCCTGAACTCGTCACCCGCGCCTTCGCGGTCGCCACGTCCGGCCGCCCCGGTCCGGTTGTGATCGCACTGCCCGAGGACATGCTGACTGAAGAGGTCGAGGCCGTTGTACCGGTGGCGTATACCCCGGTTGAGACGCGTCCGGGCGACGCCGAGATTTCGGCGATGATCGAGCTGCTTGAGAAGGCCGAGCGCCCGTTCGTCGTCCTGGGCGGCACCCGCTGGACCGAGGAAGCCGTGGAGAAGATGTGCGCGGCGCTGGAGCGTTGGTCGCTGCCGGTGGGCTGCTCCTTCCGCCGTCAGGCACTGTGCGACCAGTTGCACCCGAACTACACCGGCGACATCGGCATCGGCATCAACCCGAAGCTCGCCAGATACATCAAGGACGCCGACCTCATCCTGCTCATCGGCTCGCGCTTCGGCGAGATGCCGTCGTCAAGCTACACGCTGATGAAGAGCCCCTACCCCGACCAGAAGCTGGTCCATGTCTATCCGGACCCGGAGGAACTCGGCCGGGTCTACCGCCCGACCGTCGCGATCAACGCGACGCCGTCGAGCTTTGCCGACGCCTTCGCTGAAACCGCGCCGTCGCGCACGCCCGTTTGGGCGAACCGGACGGCGGAGCTTCACCAGAACTATCTCGAGTGGTCGACGCCGCCGGCAACCGGCCCCGGCAAGGTGCTGATGGGTCCGATCATGCAGCATCTCGAGCAGGTGCTGCCGGAAGACGCCATCATCTGCAACGGCGCCGGCAATTTTGCGACCTGGATGCACCGCTTCCACCGCTATCGCCGCTTCAACACGCAGGCCGCCCCTACTTCTGGGTCAATGGGTTACGGCCTGCCGGCGGGCGTTGCGGCAAAACACATCTTCCGCGATCGCGAGGTGATCGTCTGGGCCGGCGACGGCGACTTCATGATGCACGGCCAGGAATTCGCGACCGCGATCCAGTACGACCTGCCCATCATCGTCGTGATCCTCAACAACGGCATCTACGGGACGATCCGCATGCACCAGGAGCGTGAGTATCCCGGCCGCGTGTCAGGCACGATGCTGACGAACCCCGATTTCGCGGCACTGGCCCGCGCTTATGGCGGCCATGGCGAGACTGTGGAGGAAACCTCGCAGTTCGCCGAGGCATTCGCCCGCGCGCGCCAGAGCGCCAAACCGGCGATCATCGAGGTCAAGCTGGACCCCGAGGCCATTACCCCGGCCAAAACGCTCAGCGACATCCGCGCCGGCAAATAGCCGGCGCACCGCCTTCCCTCGCGGGACGCAAATTGCGGCGAAAAAACAGCGCACCCCGCTTGAACTGCACACGTTAAGTGCCCATTTACAAGCGCCCGCCGGTTCCACCCCGTGTCGGGTCCTGGGCGCTTGCGCCGAATAAATTTTGAGACCCGGACTAACGGAGAGGGATAGTGGCGGAACTTCTAACTGCGGAGGGCTGGATTGTCCTCCTACAGGTCATGGCTATTGACCTGGTTCTGGCGGGTGACAATGCGGTTGTCATCGGCCTTGCAGCGGCAGGTCTTCCGGCCGACCAGCGCCGCAAGGCAATTCTGATCGGCATCATTGCGGCAACCGTGATGCGCATCTGCTTTGCGGCAGTGACTGCGGAATTGCTGCAGCTTGGGCCTATGCTGCTCCTCGCGGGCGGCCTCTTGCTCCTCTGGGTCTGCTGGAAAATGTGGCGCGAGCTCCGCGCGCCGGCTCACGAACATGAAGCCCACGAGGCGCTGCACGGCGAGGACCTCGACAAGGACGGTCAGATCGCCGGAAAGGCACCGCGCAAGACGCTTAAGCAGGCGATCTGGCAGATCGTTGCAGCCGACGTCTCGATGTCGCTCGACAACGTTCTCGCAGTCGCCGGTGCTGCCCGTGAGCATCCGACCGTGATGATCATCGGCCTGGCGATGTCGATCGCCCTGATGGGTCTGGCAGCGTCCTTCATTGCGCGCCTGCTCGAGCGCTACCGCTGGATCGCCTATATCGGTCTTGCGATCATCTTCTATGTCGCCTGCGATCTCATCTATCGCGGCGCCACCGAGTCCTTCCCGGGACTCTTTGGCTGATAGCCTACAACGAACTGATCAGAAAGCCGGCCTTCGAGCCGGCTTTTTTTTTCGCTTCCCGCAGCCGAGCAAACAAAAAGGCCGCGCAATGCGCGGCCTGCCAGAAGCTGGGTGGATGCCAGTTACTTGCGGTTGAACGAAACCGCCGGGAGAAGCGTCGCGGCTGTGCGGAGCGAAGTGGCAGTTGCGACTGCCATCTGCGGCAGGAGCATCCATTCGAGCGTCCAGGCAGCGCCGGAGCGCTCGTTTTCGTGCACCAGCGATTGGTGCATGCCGGCAACCAGTGTCGCGTTGAAACGCGCAAGCGCGACGAGCGTCTCAGCCCCAACCGGATTGACCTTATGCGGCATGGCGGACGAGCCCCCACCCGCAGCGAGCTTGATCTCGGCGACCTCGTTCTGCGCAAGCAAAGCAATGTCCTGCCCCATCTTGCCGAGGCTGCCCGTCAGCAGCGACAGGCAAGATGCGAAGCCCGCGACGCCGTCACGTTCGCTGTGGCGTGCCCGCTCCGGAGCTTGGAGGCCGAGGCGCTGTGCCAGAAGTCGCGACACCTCGGCGCCCTCGTCGCCCAGCTTCTCCAGCGTGCCGGCAGCGCCGCCGAAGGAAAGAACAGCAACTCCCCGCGTCGCCTCGTCCAGCTTATCGCGAAGGCGGACCAGCGGGTCCTTCCAGCTCGCGATCTTGCGGGCGGCAGGCACGGGAATGGCGGCCTGCATGCGGGTGTGCCCCATCGTCTCGATGGAGCCGTCGCGCGCCTCGATCTCTTCGAGCAGCTTGATGACGGCACTGAGACGGGAGGAAAGAACCGATGAAAGCGCCTTCAGGCGCAGGGCAAGGCTGGTGTCGATGACGTCCTGGCTGGTCGCACCGAAGTGGACCTTCGAGCCATAGGTGTCGCCGACCGCCTTGCGCATCATGGCAACCAGCGACGGGATCACCACCCCGTCGCGAGCCGTGCCGACGCGGAGAGCGTCCATGTCCGGCACGAATTGCGAAAGCGCATCCCCGATCGCCCTCCCCGCTTCCGCCGGGATCACTCCTGCTTCCGCTTCCGCCGCAGCGAGCGCGATCTCGAACGAGATCATGGCCTCGACATCGGCCTGTGCGGAAAAGAGTGCCGAAACCTCCTCGTCACCGAGGAGGCCCGACAGGAACGGGTGGTCGAATGGGGCTGCGCTCACGTTGTCCTGCGTCAGATATCGAAGAAGACGGTTTCCTTTTCACCCTGCAGGTGAATGTCGAACGTGTAGACATTCCCTTCACGCTGGGCAATCAGGGTCGGGACGCGGACGCGGTGCTCGATCCTGTTGAGGATCGGGTCTTCCGCATTCGCCGCTTCTTCGTCGCCGAAGTACATGCGGGTGTGCAGGCCGAGGTTGATGCCGCGCGCCACGATCCAGAACGTGATGTGCGGCGCCTGCATGCGGCCGTCGGAGAACGGAACGCGGCCCGGCTTGATCGTTTCGAACTTGAAGATGCCGTCATCCTGGCCGGCCGGGCAACGGCCCCAACCCGTGAAATTCGGGTCGGCAGAGCCACGCAGTTCCGCCGGCGAGTTGTAGAGACCATCGGCGTCTGCCTGCCAGATCTCGATCAGCGCGTCCTTGAGCGGCGTGCCGGTGCCGTCGATGACACGGCCGGTGACGATGATGCGCTCGCCCTTGGTCTTCTCGTTGACCATGCGGCCGCCGAGGTCTTCCGGATAGACGCCTTCGATGCCGCAGAAGTTCGGCGTCAGGCCGATGTGGACGTAAGGGCCCGCGGTCTGCGACGGGCTTTCCTTCAGACGGTTGAGGGACTGGACCATGTATCAGTTTCCTTCGCGACGGTTCTCGAAGAAGGTGGAGCGGCGGCCGCGCAGCACAATGTCGAACTTGTAGGCGCGGCTGTCCATCGGCGTGGTCGCCTGCATGTCGAGCTTCGCGGTCAGCATCTTCACGGCTTCCGGATCATTCAGCGTGCGCGCGATCGGGCACAGCGGGATCAGCGGATCGCCCTCGAAATACATCTGGGTGATCAGGCGCTGCGAAAAACCGCTGCCGAAGATCGAGAAGTGGATGTGCGCCGGACGCCAGTCGTTAGGACCATTCGGCCAAGGATACGGACCCGGCTGAATGGTGCGGAACCAGTAGCGGCCTTCCTCGTCGGTGATAGAACGGCCGCAGCCGCCAAAGTTCGGGTCGAGGGCAGCCTGGTAGCCTTCCTTCTTGTGGCGGTAGCGGCCACCGGCATTGGCCTGCCAGTATTCGACCAGTGCACCCGGGACCGGGCGACCATTTTCGTCAAGGACACGGCCGTAGACGATGATGCGCGGACCGATCGCACTCTCGCCTGGGCGGGCGTAGTTGTGGATCAGGTCGTTGTCGAGCTCACCGATGATGTTGTGGCCGAAACGCGGACCCGTGTTCTCCGAAATCGTGCCCTCCAGCGACAGCAGGGCACGCTGCGGCGAGCGCACGATCGAGGTCTTGTACCAAGGCGTGTATGCCTTGGGATGCCAGCCGAGGTCGCGCTGGAAGAACGGACCTGTCTCCGGCAGCCGGTTGGAGCGTATGGGATCGCTCATTGCTCTCTCTCCTTGTCCATCTCGTCAAATGTCTGCTTGACGATCTTGATCGCGTGGTTGGCGCGCGGGACGCCCGCATAGATGGCGACGTGTAACAGTGCCTCCATGATGTCGTCGCGGGATGCGCCGGTGTTGGCGGTGGCGCGCACATGCATCGCCACCTCCTCGTGATTTCCGAGGGCGGCCAGAAGCGCGATGGTGATCATCGAGCGTTCACGCTTGGTGATCGTGTCGCGCGACCAGACATGTCCCCATGCCGCCTCGGTAATCAGTTCCTGGAAAGGCGCATCGAACGGGGTCTTGTTCGCCTCGGCGCGGTCGACATGGGCATTGCCCAGGACGCTGCGCCGCGTCTTCATCCCCTGTTCGTAGCGCTTGGAAATCTCGCTCATCTGCTTCTCCGCTCAGTAGGGCAGCCCGACATAGTTCTCGGCGAGCGACTGCTGCGCGGCGAGCGAGCCCGAGAGGTAGTCGAGCTCGGCCTCCTGAATGCGCTGGCCGAATGCGCCGGCATCGGGGAACCGGTGCAGCGTGTTCGTCATCCACCAGGAGAAGCGCTCCGCCTTCCAGACGCGGCGTAGCGCACGCTGCGAATAGGCGTCGATCCCGGCCGCCGACTTGTCGAGGTAGTGCTCGCGCAGCCCGTCGAAGAGGTAGCGGACGTCGCTGGCGGCAAGGTTAAGGCCCTTCGCGCCGGTCGGCGGCACGATGTGCGCGGCATCTCCGACGAGGAACAGGCGGCCAAAGCGCATCGGCTCGGCCACGAAGGAACGCAGCGGCGCGATCGACTTCTCGATCGACGGGCCGATGGTCATCTTCTCGGCCGTTTCGGCCGGAAGACGGGCGCGAATTTCGTCCCAGAAGCGCTCATCCGACCAGTCCTCGACCTTGTCGTCGAGCGAGCACTGTACGTAGTAGCGGCTGCGCGTGTGCGAGCGCATCGAGCAAAGCGCGAACCCGCGCTGGTGGTTCGAGTAAATCAGCTCATGGCTGACAGGCGGCACTTCAGCGATGATTCCGAGCCAGCCGAACGGATAGACGCGCTCATAGGTCTCGAGCCCCTTACCTTCCACTGCCTTTCGGGACGGCCCATGATAGCCATCGCAGCCTGCGATGAAGTCGCAGTCGAGGCGGTGGGTAACGCCATCCTTCTCGTAGGTGACATATGGCTTGTCGCCGTCGAAATCGTGCGGCTGGACGTTGGCCGCCTCGTAGACGGTCACGGCACCGGAGGCTTCGCGGCAATCCATCAGGTCGCGCGTAAGCTCGGTCTGGCCGTAGACGACGACGCGCTTGCCCGTGAACTTGTGGAGGTCGATCCGGTGGTGGCGGCCGGAAAAGGTTAGGTCGAACCCCTCGTGCGGCAACCCCTCGCGGCGCATACGGTCGCCCGCCCCTGCTTCAACCAACATGTTGGCCATGCCCTCTTCGAGGACTCCAGCACGAATACGGCCGAGCACATAATCCTTGCTGACACGTTCGAGGATAACGTTGTCGATGCCGGCGTTGGTGAGAAGCTGACCGAGCAAAAGCCCGGAGGGTCCGGAGCCGATGATGGCTACCTGGGTACGCATGCTGGCTGTCCTCCCTCGTGGCTGCAGCGTGAAGATTGTATACCGTTGCGCCGGTCACCCTCTCAATGGACTTTCCGGGCAAACGATTGCACTATCGGAACACCTTGCAGGATGAAATCGTTGGCGCAGACTGTTCCCTCATATCGACTTTATCGTGAAGCCTACGGGGAATCCGGGGATTTCTGGATTCACTGCGAAACGATCCCGGAGCGCACGCACCTGCACAATTGGGAAATTTCGCCTCACCGCCACGACGCGCTGTTCCAGATTTTTTTTATGAGCGACGGTGCTGGCGAAATCACGGGCGACGATGGCAGCCGCCGCTTCAAGGCTCCCTGCGCGATATTTATTCCACCGGGAGAAGTCCACGGTTTTTCCTATTCGCGCGATGTCGACGGGCTGGTGCTCACGGTCGTCAGCGACCGGCTGAAGACGCTTGCCGCTGCCGACCGTCGGGTTGCACTTTTTGCCTCCGAAATTCGCATCATTCCGACCTCTCCTGAGGACAAGGATGCGAACTTTGCGATCGAATGTGTACGCAAGCTGTTCGAGGAACTCACCGGACGAGCCCACTGCCGCCTGCTTTTGCTCGAACCGCTCATGACAGGCGCGATCGTCGCCCTGGTCCGCTCTGCCAATGCCGCGGGCGCGGCCAATGACGGCCTCGATGATCGCGACCGCGAACGGGTCGAGACACTGGCGACGCTAATCGCGGCCAACTTCCGCGCGCACAAGCCGGTGAGCTTCTATGCCGACACGATCGGTGTCTCGCCAACACACCTCAACCGCATCGCACGCAAGGCAACCGGCTACTCGGTGCTGGGTCTCATCACTCAGCAACTGCTTGAGGCCGCGCGTCGCGATCTGATTTTCACACCTACGCCGATCCAGGGCATCGCCTACGGCCTAGGCTTTTCGGACCCCGCCTATTTCAACCGCTTCTTCCGCCGCCAGACCGGCATGACGCCGGGCGCCTTCCGTGAAGCTGAGCGGAGAAAGCAGGCGCTCGGCAAGTGACGTCCCGCCAATGAAAAAGGGGCGGTTGCCCGCCCCTTCCGAGTTCCGGACCAGCCGCGATTACATCGCGTCGGTGATCTCGGTCGTGTAGGCGCCAGACGGCTCCTTCTCGATGATCTTCTGGTCGAGCAGCGCCTTGGCGGTACGCTCGTAGGCCGGCACGATAAGCTTCGCATCAGGCGTATCGATCAGCTTCGCCACCTCGCCGATCATGCGGACCTGGTGGTTCTCGTCCTGGCCGCCATTGTCCATGACGATCTCGGCCGCCTCTTCAGGGTTCTCCATGGCGTACGCCCAGCCCTTCATCGAGGCGCGGACGAAACGGACCATCTTGTCCTTGAAGGCCTGGTCCTTGAGGTTCTCCTCCATGACGTAGAGGCCGTCCTCGAGCAGGTCGACGCCCATCTCCGTGTAGTTGAAGACAATGAGATCCTCCGGCTTGAAGCCGGCGTCGATCACCTGCCAGTACTCGTTGTAGGTCATGACCGAGATGCAGTCGGCCTGCTTCTGGATCAGGGGTTGCACGTCGAACGACTGCTTGAGCACGGTCACGCCGTCAGGGCCACCCTCAGTCGGAATGCCAAGCGAGTTCATCCAGGCATAGAACGGATACTCGTTGCCGAAGAACCAAACGCCGAGCGTGTGGCCCTTGAAGTCGTCGGTGGTCTTGATCGGACCATCCTTCGGGCAGACGAGCTGCATGCCCGCCTTCTTGTAAGGCTGGGCGATGTTGACGAGGTTGACGCCCTTATCGCGCGCGGCGAGCGCTGCCGCCATCCAGGTAACGACGACATCAGCGCCGCCGCCGGCAATCACCTGCTCCGGCGCGATGTCCGGGCCGCCCGGCTTGATGGTGACGTCGAGGTTCTCCTCATCGTAGAACCCCTTGTCCTTGGCAACGAGATAACCTGCGAACTGCCCCTGCACGACCCACTTGAGCTGCAGGGTCACCGGATCAGCCGCCCAGGCATGCGCAGTGGCGAGGGAAAACGCCCCCGCCAGCATAGATACGATCAGTTTCTTCATTCTTCTTACCCTCTGGAGAACGTCTAACCACCGCGGATAGACGGATGCCAAAATGTGACTGCCCTTTCTGCGAGGGCTACCACTCCATAGAAGACGGAACCCGCGAGTGCTGCAACCGCGATTTCCGCCCACACCATGTCGACATTCATGCGTCCGACCTCGGTCGAGATGCGGAAGCCCATGCCGACCACAGGCGTCCCGAAAAACTCGGCCACGATGGCGCCGATCAGCGCCAGCGTCGAATTGATCTTCAGAGCATTGAAGATGAATGGCATCGCCGCCGGAAGCCGCAGCTTCGCCAGCGTCTGCCAGTAGCCCGAAGCATAGGTGCGCATCAGGTCGCGCTCCATGTGCCCCGCAGCGGCGAGGCCCGTGACCGTATTAACGAGCATCGGGAAGAAGGTCATGATGATTACCACCGCCGCCTTCGACTGCCAGTCGAAACCGAACCACATCACCATGATCGGCGCGATGCCGATGATCGGCAGCGCAGAGACGAGGTTGCCGATCGGCAGCAGGCCCCGCCGCATGAAGGTGAAGCGGTCGGCGACGATTGCCGCCAGGAACCCCGCCCCGCAGCCGACGACATAGCCGAACAACACGGCCTTGAAGATCGTCTGGTTGACGTCCGCCGCCAGGATCGGCAGCGAGTTTGCAAAGCGCGCGGCGACCGCGGATGGCGGCGGCAGCAGCACGAACGGGATGCCCGCCCCGCGCACAATCGCTTCCCACAGGATCAGCAGCCAGGCGCCAAACAAAAACGGAATGAAGAGGCGCAGGAGGATGTCGGTGCGCCGGTCTTTGGTCCGAACCGTGGACAGCACGGTGACCAACCGCCAGGCGAGCAGCCATGAGGCCGCCAGCAGCAGCCAGAATGAAGGAGTTGCCCCACCGGCGTGGTCCGTCAATGCCGAGAGCAGCAGCCAGACCGCCCCGTGCGCAGCAATGAACAGGACGGCAGAGACCGCGACCGTATTGCCAAGCGCTACACCTCCGACGGGACCCGCCACGAGCAGCAGGACGATCGGCCAGCTTGTCCCGCCCGCCCCGCTCGAAACGGTAGGCAGGAACGCAAATGAGGTGACGACCAGAGCAAGCGCCAGAACGGACTGCCAGTTGCGCAGAAAGTTGCTCATGCCGGTCGCCCTCCCATGCCGCGCTCGACGAGCCGGCCAACTAGTCCGACCGCTGCTACCAGCAGGGCCGCGACGATAGAGCCGGCGACCAGTGCCGAGAACATGTCGATGGTTTGGCTGTAGTAGGAGCCGTTGAGGAGCTTGGCGCCGATGCCTGCGACCGCGCCTGTCGGCAGCTCGCCGACGATAGCGCCGACGAGGCTCGCCGCCACCGCCACCTTCATCGAGGCGAACAGGAACGGCACCGACGCGGGCAGCCGCAGCTTCCAGAAGGTTTGCCAGCGGCTCGCATTGTAGGTGCGCATGAGATCGAGATGCAGCACATCAGGCGAGCGCAGACCCTTCACCATGCCGACGGCGACGGGGAAGAACGACAGGTAGGTCGAGATCAACGCCTTCGGAATCAGCCCGGTGATGCCGACCGCAGCCAGCACGACGATGATCATCGGTGCCAGTGCAAGGATCGGGATCGTCTGCGAGGTGATGATCCACGGCATCAGGCTTCGGTCCAGCGCCGTCACGTGGACGATGCCGACCGCGATCAGGATGCCGAGCAGAGTGCCGATGGCAAAGCCCGCCAGCGTCGACGAGAGCGTGATGCCGGCATGGTAGACGAGGCTGCGGCTGGAGGTGACCTTCCGCAGGAAGGTGTTTTCGAAGAAGTTTTCCGCCACCTGATGCGGAGCGGGCAGCGTCGGCTTCGGCTGCGTCATCGTCCGCACGAAGAACTCGGAGAAAGCCGGCGTCTCCCCCGCGCGCCGGTCGAGATCACGCTGGAACGGCGCATTCATCGCATAGGCTCCGGCATACCAGAGCGCGATGATCCCGAGCAGCAGGACGGTGACTGGCAGCAGCTTGTCACGAAGGCGATCGGTCATTGGACGGTCGCCTCCTCAAATGAATTGGGGGCCACACCAAGAGCGCGGAGAATTTCCTCCACGCAGCCGTCGAGGCTCATCTCGAGTTCGCCAGTGTTAAACCGCAGAACGCGATAGCCTTCTGCGTTCAACCAATGGACTCGCTCCGCGTCGCGTGCCTGACGCAACGGCTCGAAATGATGTTCTCCATCAACCTCGATGACGAGCCTGTGGGAGTGGATCGCGAAATCGGTCACGTAGGGTCCAACCGGCACCTGCCGCCGGACATGGATTCCGTACCAGCGTCGGAATTGCCTAAGCTCGTCCCAGAGCCTGCGTTCACCGTCGGTCATCTCGCGGCGCAGCCGCCTTGCGCGAGCGATGGCGGCTTTGGATGCGGCAGTTGGCATCGTTGATACCCCCACCCCTAACCCCTCCCCACAAGGGGGAGGGGAATTTGCTGCAATACGGCTCGGGCCAGGGCCACACCCTCGTCAACTTGCGGATGCGCTGAGAACTCAAACCGCACGGGCGAATTGAACGCCGCGCACACCACACCGCCACCCCACGGGTACCAACGTTCCCCTCCCCCTTGTGGGGAGGGGTTAGGGGTGGGGGTAAACCTCCCGACACCGCGCTCCGCGTATGAAGGCACCTCAATCCTCATAGCTGTGCCCTGCCCTGAGGCCGTCGCGGACGCGGGCGGCGATGGCCAGAAATTCCGGGGTCTCGCGAATGTCGAGCGGCCGCTCGCGCGGAAGGTCGGACTCGATCACGTCGGTTACGCGGCCCGGGCGCGGCGACATCACGACGATCTTGGTCGACAGGTAAACCGCCTCGGGGATCGAGTGCGTCACGAAACCGATCGTCTTTTCGGTCCGTGCCCACAGCTTCAGAAGCTGCTCATTGAGATGGTCGCGCACGATCTCGTCGAGCGCACCGAATGGCTCGTCCATCAGGAGCAGGTCGGCATCGAAGGCAAGCGCACGCGCGATCGACGCCCGCTGCTGCATGCCGCCCGAAAGTTGCCAGGGATATTTCTTCTCAAAGCCCGTCAGGTTAACGAGTTCGAGCGTGCGATGGATGCGCTGTCCGATCTCCTCCCTCGAATAGCCCATGATCTCGAGCGGCAGCGCGACGTTCCGCTCGATGGTCCGCCACGGAAACAGCCCGGCTGCCTGGAAGACATAGCCGTAGGCACGCTGCTCGCGCGCCTCGCGCGGTGACATGCCGTTGACGGTGATGGTGCCTGCGGTCGGCTGCTCCAGGTCAGCGATCACGCGCAGGAACGTAGTCTTACCGCAGCCAGAGGGGCCGATGAACGAGACGAACTCGCCCTTGTTGATGGTCAGGTTGACGTTCGACAGGGCATGCACCTGCCCGTCGCCCGTATCGAAGGTAAGCCCCAGCCCCCTGGCTTCGACTACTGAGTTTTGCGATGCCGTCATTCTCGATCCGTATTCAACTTGGCTGGACGGGGCCGGCCGGCCCTCGTCTGGCGAAACGGCGCTTGCGCGCCGGCAGTCAGTCGGACGCGCGAGATGCGGCCTACACCCCGGAAGCCGGGATGCCCGAACGCTCCACCTTGCGAGGTGCTACGAGTTCCTTCCAGGTCGAGAGCGCCTTGTTGACGGCCATGTGCGGCTCGCGGGCCACGAACTTACCGTGGCCGGGCTTAGCGTCGACCTTGCCTTCCTCGACCACCAATTCGCCACGGGTGAAGACGAAGCGCGGCAGGCCCTTCACCTCGATGCCCTCGAAGACGTTGTAGTCGATCACCGACTGCTGGCTCTTCGACGAGATGACCTTCGAGCGGTTTGGATCCCAGACGATGATGTCAGCATCCGCCCCTTCAACGATCGCGCCCTTCTTCGGGTACATGTTGAGGATCTTGGCGATATTGGTCGAGGTGACGGCGACGAACTCGTTTGGCGTAAGGCGGCCGGTGTTGACGCCATAGGTCCAAAGGACCGGCAGGCGATCCTCGAGGCCGCCGGTGCCGTTCGGGATCTTGGTGAAGTCACCGACGCCGTAGCGCTTTTGCTCGGACGTGAACGAGCAGTGGTCGGTGGCCACGACCTGCAGCGAACCGGCGGCGAGGCCAGCCCACAGCGAATCCTGATGCTGCTTGTTGCGGAACGGCGGGCTCATCACGCGGCGCGCGGCATGATCCCAGTCCTTGTTGAAATACTCGCTGTCATCGAGCACGAGGTGCTGGATTAGCGGCTCGCCGAAGACACGCATGCCCTTCTGACGCGCGCGGCGGATCGCTTCATGCGCCTGCTCGCAAGAGGTATGGACGACATAGAGCGGAACACCCGCCATGTCGGCGATCATGATGGCGCGGTTGGTCGCCTCGCCCTCGACTTCCGGCGGACGCGAATAGGCATGCGCCTCGGGGCCGTTGTTGCCTTCCGAAAGCAGCTTCTGCGACAGCGCCGCGACGACGTCGCCGTTCTCGGCATGGACGAGCGGCAGCGCCCCGAGTTCTGCGCATCGCTGGAACGACGCGAGCATCTCGTCGTCGTTGACCATCAGCGAGCCCTTGTAGGCCATGAAATGCTTGAACGAGGTGATGCCGCGCTTCACCACTTCCGGCATCTCGTTGAAGACCTGCTCGCCCCACCAGGTAATGGCCATGTGGAAGGAGTAGTCCGAGCATGCGCGCGTCGACTTGTTGTCCCACATGGTGATCGCCTCGAGCAGCGACTGGCCGGGGGACGGTAGGCAGAAGTCGACCACCATCGTCGTGCCGCCCGAAAGAGCGGCGCGCGTGCCGGTCTCGAAATCGTCAGCCGAATAGGTGCCCATGAACGGCATTTCGAGGTGCGTGTGCGGGTCGATTCCGCCCGGCATGATGTAGCAGCCGGTGGCGTCATACTCGTGGTCGCCGTGCAGGTCGCCGCCGATCCCGACGATCACGCCGTCCTTGATCAGCACGTCGGCCTTCCAGGTGCGATCCGCGGTAACGACCGTGCCGTTCCTGATGACTTTGGTCATTCTTCAGTTCCCCTTGTTTTCGAGCCGCTTCTGACGAGCAGCTTCAGATCGGATTTTAAAGGATTCAGATCACCCCACTATTTCCGCAGTCTCCACCACGGCGTGGAACAGGACGTCGGCGCCCGCCGCGGCCCATTCCTTTGAGATTTCCTCTGCCTCGTTGTGCGACAGACCATCGACGCAGGGGCACATGACCATTGCTGTCGGCGCCACGCGGTTGATCCAGCAGGCGTCATGGCCTGCGCCCGAGACGATGTTGCGATGCGAATAGCCGAGCCGATCAGCAGCCTTGCGGATTGCCTCCACACAACCCTGGTCGAAGGTGACCGGCTCAAAATGGCCGACCGGCTCGATGTCGAAGGAAATGTCCATCGCATCGCAAATCTGGGCGATGCCGTGCTCGATGCGCGCACGCATCTCACCCAGCACCTCGGCATTGGGGGAGCGAATGTCGATGGTGAAGACCACCTTGCCGGGGATCACGTTGCGCGAGTTCGGATAGACCTCGACATGACCGATCGCGCCAACCGCGTCCGGCTGATAATCCATCGCGACTTCGTGGACGAGCTCGGTGACACGCGCCATCCCAAGGCCGGCATTGCGGCGCTTCGGCATCGGCGTCGAGCCGGTGTGCGCCTCCTTGCCGGTGAGCGTTACTTCCAGCCACCATAGGCCCTGTCCATGGGTGACGACGCCGATGTCGATACCCTCGTCCTCAAGGATGGGGCCCTGCTCGATGTGCAGCTCGAAGAACGCCTTCATCGGCCGGTTGCCCACCTCCTCGTCGCCCTTCCAGCCGATGCGCTCAAGCTCGTCGCCGAAGCGCTTTCCCTTGGCATCGACGCGGTCATAAGCCCATTCGAGCTCATGAACGCCCGCGAAGACACCCGAGGCCAGCATCGCCGGGGCAAAGCGGGTGCCCTCCTCGTTGGTCCAGTTGGTAACGACGATCGGATGCCTGGTCTTGATCCCGAGATCATTCAGCGAGCGGACGACCTCAAGGCCGCCAAGCACGCCGAGGACACCGTCATACTTGCCGCCAGTGGGCTGGGTATCGAGATGGGAGCCGACATAGACCGGTGGCAGCGAGGGGTCCGTTCCCTCGCGGCGGGCGAACATGTTGCCCATCTTGTCGACGCCCATGGTCAGGCCCGCTTCATCGCACCACTTCTTGAAGAGGTGGCGGCCCTGCCCGTCCTCGTCGGTCAGCGTCTGGCGGTTGTTCCCGCCGGCAACGCCGGGCCCGATCCTGGCCATCTCCATGAGGGAATCCCACAGCCGGTCGGCATTGATGCGCAGATTCTCGCCCGGTGCTGCCATCGGTCACAATTCTCCCATTCATGTTCATCCGGAAGAGCCGGCGGTTCCCGTCGCCGGCCCCTCCCAGATCGACGGCTAGTCGATCTCTTTCAGAACGTCGCGGATGCACCCGACGATCTGGTCGATGTGCTCCTTCTCGACGATGAGCGGCGGCGACAGCGCGATGATGTCGCCGGTGGTGCGGATAAGCACGCCCTTCTCAAATGCTTTGAGGAAGGCCGTGAACGCGCGCTTGGTCGGCTGTCCTTCCAGCGGCTGCAGCTCGATCGCACCCACGAGACCGATGTTGCGGATATCGATCACATGGCGCGCATCCTTCAGCGAGTGCAGCGCCTCTTCAAAGTACGGCGCAAGCTCGGCACCACGCGTCAGCAGGCCCTCTTCTTTGTAGGTATCCAGCGTCGCGATACCGGCAGCCGATGCGATCGGATTGCCCGAATAGGTGTAGCCGTGGAAGAACTCGATCAGGTGCTCCGGACCGGTCATGAAGGCGTCGTGGATTTCCTTCTTCACCAACACCGCACCCATCGGGATGACGCCGTTGGTGACGCCCTTGGCGGTGGTGATGATGTCCGGGGTGACGCCGAAATAGTCGGCCGCGAACGGCGTGCCGAGACGACCGAAACCGGTGATGACCTCGTCGAAGATCAGGAGGATGCCGTGCTTGGTGCAGATGTCGCGCAGGCGCTGCAAGTAGCCCTTCGGCGGAATCAGCACGCCGGTGGAACCTGCCATCGGCTCGACGATCACGGCGGCGATGGTCGACGCATCATGCAGGGCGACGATGCGCTCCAGCTCGTCGGCGAGCTCGGCGCCATGTTCCGGCACGCCGCGCGAGAACGCGTTCTTGGCCGGCAGATGCGTGTGCGGCAGATGGTCGACGCCGCCGAGCAACGTGCCGAACATCTTGCGGTTGGTGACGATGCCACCGACGGAGATGCCGCCGAAATTGACGCCGTGGTAGCCGCGCTCCCGGCCGATCAGGCGGGTGCGGCTGSCATCGCCGCGGACGCGGTGATAGGCAAGCGCGATCTTGAGCGCCGTCTCGACCGATTCAGAACCCGAATTGGTGAAGAAGACATGGTCCATGCCTTCCGGAGCGATGTCGACCAGGCGGTTGGCCAGCTCGAACGCAAGCGGATGCCCCATCTGGAACGCCGGCGCGTAGTCGAGCTCGGCAGCCTGGCGCTGGATCGCCTCGGTGATTTTCGGGCGGCAGTGACCCGCGTTGACGCACCAAAGGCCGGCGGTACCGTCGAGCACCTTGCGACCGTCAGACGCACTATAGTGCATGTCCTTCGCAGCAACCAGCATACGCGGCGCCTGCTTGAACTGCCGGTTGGCCGTAAACGGCATCCAGAATGCGCTGAGATCGTTCGGCGCGACGTTAAGCCTGTTGGACATGACCAAGCTACCCCTTCTTAATTCCCACTCTTTCCGGCCAACGCTTGGTTCTTCGGGCGCAGCTATGCTACGCATTATTTTTGACCGATTGGACAAACGTTAGCACCGCCATCAAGGCGGTCAAGCTATTACTAGCGCAATCGCGCATGGCTCGGAGCGCTCCACAGGCGAGCGTAAAACTGGTCCAGCGGATTGGGCCAGATGGAATGGAGAAGCGGTTGGAGACGGCAGCCCCAAAGCGGCGGACGCGCATACAGATCGAGAAGCGCGAGGCCATACTCGAAGCCGCGCTCGACGTGTTTTCGCAGCATGGGTTCCGCGGCGCGACCATCGACCAGATCGCCGAAGCGACCGGCATGTCGAAGCCCAACCTGCTCTACTATTTCCGCTCCAAGGAGGAGATGCATGTCACGCTCATGCAGCGGCTGCTCGACACCTGGCTGGCCCCACTGCGAGAGCTGGACGATGAGGGCGACCCGATCAGCGAGTTGCGCGGCTACATCCGCCGCAAGCTGGAGATGGCGCGCGATTTCCCACGCGAGAGCCGGCTTTTTGCGAACGAGATCCTGCAGGGCGCGCCGCGCATCATGCCGATGATCGAGGGCGAGCTGAAGACGCTGGTCGACGAAAAGGCGCGCGTCATGAAGCGCTGGATGCGCGACGGCAAGATCGCCACAGTCGATCCCTATCACCTCATCTTCGCAATCTGGGCAACGACCCAGCATTATGCGGACTTCGACGTACAGGTGCGCGCGGTGCTGGGGCCGGATCGTGGCGGCGCCGGCCGCTTCGACGACGCTGCCAGATTCCTCGAAAACCTGTTCCTGGAAGGGCTGCGCCCGCCACGCTGAGGCTTACGACAGCTCGTATTCCCCTGCCCGCTCGATCTCAACCGGCTGCAGCCTGTCGATCGCATCCTGTGTGCGCGCGGAAATGATGGTGCCAGGCAGCGTGCTGACAGTTGGCTTGCCGGCCTTGCGGGCGGGACGCGCCGTTTGCGCCGTCGCCGAATCCTCGATCGAAACGTCGCCATCCTGCGCACCAAGCGAGCGCGCAAGCTTCTTCAGCTGCTTTACTTCAGGGGCACCGGTGGCCTTGATGACGATCATTTCCGAGGCATTCCAACGCTATGCTGTTGCCGCGATGGTGCGCCGGGCTTGGTTAACGTTCCGTCAAACTTCCTTCGCCATCGCCATCACGATGAGGCCAACGACTATCACCAGCGCTCCCGCGGCAACCGACAGGCTCSGCCAGCCGTGTCCCAGCAGGCCCTCGAACACGATGATGAAGCACGGTGAAAGGTAGTTGTAGGCGAGCACCTTGGCCGCAGGCAGCTTCATCGAGCCGTACATGACAAGGAATGTCGAGAACGCACCGGTGACGATGGCCAAATAGAGGATGATGCCCCACATGCTGGCCGACAGCGCACTCCAGTCGGTCGCGAGGATTTCGTCGAAGCCGTATATCGCAATGAAGAGCCCGGTGCAGAGCATGGTGTAGGCCGTCAGCCACGGCAGCGGCTCGCCAGGCCGGTTGAGCTTCTTCACCATCGGCGAATAGAGTGCATGCGCGGCCACGCCAACGAGGAAGAGCAACTCGCCCGTACCGAGGTCGAAGGCCAGAAGCGCATCGAGGATTCCGCCGAAAATCACCCAGATCGCGCCCACCGCTGCGAACAGCAGGCTGCCGATGACGATCTTCCGCGGCACCTGGCCGAGGATCATGTAGCCGAAAAGTGCTGCCATCAGCGGCATCAGCGTGAACACCGCGCCGCTGGTCACCGGACTCGTCAGCTTCAGCGAGATGAACATCGTCACGAAGAAGATGGCCATCAGACCGCCGAGGATCAGGAAACGCCACGGCGCCGGCGGCCGGTAGACCCGTCCCCTGGTGGAAATGTATGCGACCAGCATCATGAAGATGATGCCGATGAGGAAACGAACCCCGTTCGCGGCGCCGGCGCCGAGTTCGCGCATCGCGATCGCGCCAAGAGAATAAGAACCGGAGGCAAGCGCGGTGAAGAGCAGCATCGCCAGGTGGCCCTTCAGCTTCTCGCGCCCCACGGCGACCGCTGCGGCGCCGGCCGATGCGCCCGTGGAAACTGCGGCCGAATTCTGCGCAAGACTCATGCGTACCCCTCGAATGTATACAATCACTATCCGAGGCGAACGTGTTTAGAAAGAGGCTGTGCGGGAAGTGACTTGAGCCAGAAACGGTAGGGAGCGCGAGAAAGTGGCGCGAGCCGCCCCTACCCAAATTAAACCGCGTCGGGGCCGGGAAGGTCTTCGCCGCAGGCTCAGACGGAACCGTTCAGGCCTGGATGCCCCGGTCGAGCCGGGGCATCACGAACGTGGTGAAGGCGAGGAAGGTTGGTTCAACGTCGCGCTGGAGGGTATGCGCAAACACATCTACTTTCGTCATCCTTGGGCAAACGGAGCGACGCGGAGTGCGACCCAAGGATCCATGCCGGAACATTTCCGCGCCGCCTGCGGTGAATGTCAGCGTGCGGGCGCAAGCGGCTGAGCCACAGCCGCGCCGCAACCACCCCGCCCGATCCCGAGGACGGGGCCATCCAATACGCTACGCGGAAGGCCCCGCCCCGCCGGGGAGGAACTATTCTGCCGCCTGGCGCGCAGCCGGATTGTTCGGATGCGTGGTCCAGTTGGCGTAGGCCCCCTCGACCCACCGGCCGGTGCGCTGATCGAGAGCACCAACGGCCAGCGGTTCCATGGTGATGCAGCCTTCAACCGGGCAGACGTTGACGCAGAGGTTGCAGCCAACGCACTCAGCCTCGATCACCTCGAAGTGGCGAGCGCCGTTCACCACGTTGGTGATCGCCTGATGCGAGGTGTCCTCGCAGGCGATGTGGCAGCGGCCGCACTTGATGCAGGCATCCTGGTTGATGCGCGCCTTGGTGACGTAGTTGAGGTTGAGATACTGCCAGTCGGTGACGTTGGGCACAGCGCGTCCGATGAAGTCGTCGAGCGTCGAAAAACCCTTCTCATCCATCCAGTTGCTGAGGCCGGCTATCATGTCCTCGACGATCTTGAAGCCGTAGGTCATGGCCGCGGTGCAAACCTGAGCAGTCCCAGCCCCCAGCGCCATGAACTCGACCGCATCGCGCCAGGTGGTGATGCCGCCGATCGCCGAGATCGGCAAGCCGCGCGTTTCGGCATCGCGAGCGATCTCGGCCACCATGTTCATGGCGATCGGCTTGACCGCCGGGCCGCAATAGCCSCCATGAGTGCCTTTGCCGTCGATCGTCGGCTCCGGCGAGAAGGTGTCGAGGTTGACCGACGTGATCGAGTTGATCGTGTTGATCAGCGAGACCGCATCGGTGCCGCCGTTGAAGGCCGCGCGCGCGGGCTTGCGGATGTCAGTGATGTTCGGCGTCAGCTTGGTGATCACCGGCATGCGGGTCGTCTGCTTGCACCAGCGCACGACCATCTCGACATATTCCGGCACCTGGCCGACCGCCGAGCCCATTCCGCGCTCGCTCATGCCGTGCGGACAGCCGAAATTGAGCTCGATGCCGTCGGCGCCCGTGTCTTCCACCAGCGGCAGGATCGCCTTCCAGGCCTCCTCGACGCAGGGCACCATCAGCGAGACGACCAGCGCCCGGTCGGGCCAGTCGCGCTTGACCTGCTTGATCTCCTGCAGGTTCACCTGCAGGTCGCGGTCGGTGATGAGTTCGATGTTGTTGAGACCAATCAGGCGGCGGTCAGGGCCCCAGATCGCGCCGTAACGCGGACCGTTGACGTTGACGACCGGCGGCCCCTCCTCGCCGAGGGTCTTCCAGACGACGCCACCCCAGCCGGCCTTGAAGGCGCGGACGACGTTATAAGCCTTATCGGTGGGCGGGGCAGAGGCCAGCCAGAACGGGTTCGGCGACTTGATGCCAACGAAATTGGAACGGATGTCGGCCATGCTCATGCCCTCCCGTTAGAGGTCAGTGCCCAGTGGATGCTTTCGGCTGCGTCGCGACCTGCGGCGACGGCAGCAACGGTCAGGTCCTCGCGCGCGTCCCTGACGCAGTCGCCGCCCGCCCAGACTTTTGGCAGGGAAGTCCGCCCTTCACCGTCGACCTTGATGCGTCCGTTTTCCATCGCGATCAGATTGCCGCTGCCGTTAAGCGGTGCTCCGTCAAACGTCTGGCCGATCGCCTTGAAAATCTGGTCAGCCTCGAGCCGGATCATCTCGCCGGTACCAACGAGCCTGTCGTCCGCCATCGCGGTGTATTCGAGTTCGATGCCGCGGACAGATCCGCCCTCGGTGATGACCCGCTTCGGCTGCAGCCAGTGGCGGATGCTGACGCCCTTCGACGCGGCCAGGTCCTGCTCGAACTCGGAAGCGTGCATGTGCTCCTTGCCGCGGCGGTAGCAGATCGTCACCTCCTCGGCGCCGAGGAGCTTCGACTGCACGGCGACGTCGATCGCCGTCATGCCGCCGCCGATGACGACGACCCTGCGGCCGATCGGCAACTGCGACAGGTCGCTCGCCTGGCGGATCTGGGCGATGAAGTCGACCGCGTCGTGGACGCCGTAAGCCTCCTCCCCTTCCGCCCGCAGCGCGTTGACACCGGCGAGGCCCATGCCGAGGAAGACGGCATCATAGCTGGCCGTCAGGTCGGCCAGCGAAAAATCGCGGCCGAGCGCCTTGTCGTAGTCGATGGCGATGCCGCCGACGGCGAGCACGTAGTCGACCTCGGCCTGAGCAAAACCATCGGTCGCCTTGTAGGCAGCAATGCCATACTCGTTAAGGCCGCCGGGCTTGGGCTTCGCCTCGAAAATGGTTACGTCATGGCCATAGACGGCCAGCCTGTGCGCCGCCGCGAGGCCCGCGGGACCTGCACCGACAACAGCAATCCGCTTACCCGATGAGCCGGCCCGCTCGTAAAATTGTTTGTTACGCGCCATCGCCGTGTCGGTGGCGTAACGCTGCAGCCGGCCTATCTGCACCGGCTTGCCTTCCGCCGTCTCCCGGACGCACGCCTCTTCGCAAAGCGTTTCCGTCGGGCAAACACGCGCGCACATTCCGCCCAGAATATTCTGATCGAAGATGGTCTTCGCAGCGCCGAGCGGATTTCCGGTCGCGATCTGGCGGATGAACAGCGGAATGTCGATCGAAGTCGGACACGCCTGCATGCACGGCGCGTCGTAGCAGAAGTAGCAACGATCGGCCTCAACGACAGCTTCGTGCTGCGTCAGCGGCGGATGAAGATCAGAAAAATTGTCACTGTACTGCCCGGGCGCCAGCCTTTCGGCGGCGATCCCTTGCTTTAACTGGCCCTCGGCCATCATGGATGTTCCCCATTATTTGTTATGGGGAAATCGTAGCACGAATTGTTTTTTTATCAATCGGTCAAAAAAGAGCGTAACTACTTGAAAGAACTACGAAGAAAGTAGAACAAAACGCTCATATTTTCCGGAAAGGAATGCCGCTTGGCCGCCGATGCCACACAGGTTAACATTTGTCGAAAGTTTTAATTTACGCCGCCCGGCTAGGCTGCCGGCATGTCTGCGTCTCGAGTTCTGCGTTTCCTTCCGCTGGTCGTCCTGCTGGGCGTTTCCGCCTGCGCGACAAAGCCTAGCCAAATCAACAACGTCTGCGCCGTGTTCGCCCAGAACAATGGCTGGATGAACAACTGGCGCCGCGATGTCGCCAAAGCTTCGCAGAAATACGGGATCCCGCCGCATATCATGATGGCGACAATCCGTATGGAATCGGGCTTCGACGGCCGTGCGCGCCCGCGCCGCAAGAGCATGTTCTTCGGCCTGATCCCCGGTCCGCGGATCTCCTCGGCCTATGGCTATTCGCAGGCGCTCGACGGCACGTGGCTGCAGTACCAGAAGGAAACCGGCAACTACTCCGCCCGTCGGACCAATTTTGGCGACGCGGCGGATTTCGTCGGCTGGTACCACAACAAGTCGGTTCGCACGCTCGGCATCGCACCGGATGACGCCTACAGTCTCTACCTCGCCTACTATCACGGACATGCCGGCTATGCCCGCGGCTCCTGGCGCAACAACGCTTCGATCCAAGGCTATGCCCGGAAGACTGCCGAAATGGCTGCCAAGTATCAGGCGCAGATGCGGACTTGCTGGCGGTAGCCGTCAGATTGCGGAGGTGATGTCAGTTCGCAAGAAATCATTGCCCTTAAAGAGCAAGGGCAAGTCATGGACTTTGGCGAACGCGTAAGAGAAACAGTCACCAAAGTTCAGTTGTGCGGGATGCCCTTGGCCTTTTCCAAAACGACGGTAGGCCTTAATCACATGGGAACAGAGGTCGGGAGTGACTGCTACCACCTCGATTCCTGAGGCTGCACAAAATTCCTCTATGACCTCCTCTGCCACTTCCCAGCTTTTCATTGATCGACCCAAGGAAACGGCAGCTTCCACCCTCCCAACGGCGGTAATCACGCGCCTCTCTGAAGTCTGTAGCCGCTGGCGGTATTGCGTAGCGTCAGCTTCCTCCTTCAGGATCGCAAGCACTGCAGACGGGTCGATGCAAATCATCCGGACTCCCCCCACATCTCATCCATAAACGGCTTGTCGTCTTCCTGAAATCCATCTGTCCGATGGGCGCGAACCTTTGCCAGGATCGGCTCCAGTCGCTGCGCCAACGCCTCCCCCGCGCCAACCTCGCGCTCAGTCGCCTCAAGAACTGCTGTCTTGATAGCGGCCGTAATACCTAGACCTCGCCGACGCGCGAATTCACGCACTAGCCAATCGGTCTCTTCATCTTGTACGTGTATAGCCATTTATCTACACAACCGCAAGTAACTTGTATAATTACTATTATATCTTGTAGAAAAATAGAACACAAGAAGAACATTTCAAGTCACCCCMCCAGCCAGACCCCAGCCAGGTCCATGACAAAGCTTGGATGAACCGCATGGTTGCGGACGGTGGGACGCGCGTGGCTGTAGACCTTACGCCAGAAGGGCTGGATGACGATCCCGGCATCCAGCACAATCCTTTCAATCTCAGCCATCATCTCGCGGCGGGCTTCTGAATCGACGACCGCCAGCGCGTTGGCGATGGCCTCCTCAAGTTCTTCGCTCGAGAAGCCTGTCTCGTTCCACGCCGCGCCCTTGCGGAAGGCGAGCGCGATGTTTTGAATGCCGAGCGGGCGGTGGCCCCAGGTGGTCAACGAAAACGGGAACTCCTTCCAGCCTGCCCAGAACTCGTCAGGCCGCCGCACCTTGCGGTTGACTTTGAAGCCTGCCTCGCGCAGCTGCGCGGCAATTGCGTCGCCCGTGTTGCGCTGCCAGTGATCGTCGGTCGAGACCAGTTCGTGCTCGTAGTCGAGTTGGCCGGCCTCCTCCATAAGCGAACGAGCCCGTTCGACATCGCGACGCACCGGCTCCTGCTCGGAATAGTCAGGATGGATCGGGCTGACGCAAAAATTCTCGCCCTTCTCGCCCGCGTTTCGGTGGCCGAGTTCGAGAACGACGGCATTGTCTACGCCTAGCTGCACAGCGCGCCGCACCCGCACATCATCGTACGGCGCGTGGCTGACGTTCATACGTGCGCAGATGGTGTTGGCTGTCTGCAGCTCCGAGCGGATCATGCCAAGGCCGTCGAGCGCGTCGATATAGTCGACATTGGTCTCGAAGTTGATGTCGACTTCGCCCTTCTCGAACGCCTGCACCATCGCTTCCGGCGCGCTGCCGTAGTCGATGAAGACGAGGCCATCGAGATGCGCCTCGCCCGCCCACCAGCCGCCGCCTCCGGTGCGGCGCCGGAACTCTGCCCTCTTGCCGGCCTCGTGCGAGACGAGCTCGAACGCACCGGTGCCGATCGGGTTGGCGAGCCAGCCATCCTCATCCTGCGAATAGCCTGGGTGGACGATCAGGGCCGGATAGTCCGACATGCTCGGGATGAGCGTCACATCCGGCGTCTTAAGGCGCAGGACGACCGTGAAATCGTCGGCCTTTGCGATGCCGCCCGGACGGATGCTGCCGTTCTCGATCAGCGCCGCCATCCGCTCGGCCATCGAGTTGCCCGGCACATTTGCCTCGCACCAGCGCGTGATGTTGAAGATGACGTCGTCGGCCGTGAACGGGTCGCCGTTATTCCAGGTTACACCCTCGCGCACGCGCAGCGTGTAGGTGAGGCCATCATCGCTGATCTCCCAGCCGGAGAGCAGGCAACCTTCGAAGGTGAAGTCGCGGGTGTATTTGATCAGCGGTTCAAGAACTTGCCGCTGGATGTTGCCAATCTCGGCACGGTCGGAAAGGCGCGGATCCTTGTCCGGGCGCACGGCCATCGCCACGCGCAGGATGCCGCCGCGCCGCGGCGCGGGTTCTGCAGCGCGCGCGGGCGCCGGCAGGCCGAGCAGGCCATAGGCGGCAGCGGTTGATGCGCCAAAGACGGTGGCAAGCGCCAGGAATTCGCGGCGATCAAGTCGACCATGCGAGGCCTCGCGAGCAAGCTGCCCGACGCGTCCCGGCAACCCCTGCCACAAACGTCTCGTCATCCAATCTCCCGCGTCAGCGAGACGGCACCGCGGCGCACCGCCCTCACAATCATCCAAACGAGCCGCATCGTCTAGGGACGCTTTGGCACGAAATTGTGCCCGCCGGAGAATTCGCTGCAAATTTGCGCCAGCCGCCGTATCTGCGGTTGGCGTACCGGCGGCAGTTCAGTTGACAAGGCAGAGCCGAGGCTGCTCAACATTCCCGCAAGGGCACATGTTGAGCGTTTGGAGGACGTCATGTTGTTGCGCACCGTCAGGCTGATCCCGTTCCTCGCAGGTATCGTATTGGCCGTCGCAGCACCGGCGCTGGCGCAGCAAACGGAGCGCGCGGTCGTCACCACGCCGGACGCTGACTATTTCGGCTTCGACCTCAGGACCGAGAAGAACGTCACGCTCGACACCTGCGAGGCGGTCTGTCTGGCCGACGATGCCTGCCGTGCTTTCACCTATAACACCAGGGCGCAGTGGTGTTTTCTCAAGTCCGACTACAGCACGATGAAGCCGTTCGCCGGCGCGGTGGCGGGGAGAGTGGTCGAACAGAGCATTGGCGAAGATCTCGGTGCGCCCCCTGCCCTGAGCTACGTGCCCGATTATATCCGCGAGGAAGCCCAGCGCTTCGGCCGCGACATTGCCGGCCAGCCGGAGCCGGAGGACGTGGGCCTCGCGCAACTGCTGGATCTTGCCTCCAGCGACATGGCTTACGGCAATTCGCTGGCAGCGGCAGAACGCTACAAGGCGGCTCTGGCGATCGATTCCGAAAACGTTGACGTCTGGCTTGACCTTGCCCGCGCCTATATCGACTACGTCCCGAATGCCGGGAACGACGCCAGCAACATCCAGTCCAGCGCGCTCAACGCGGCCCTGAATGCGTATGCACGCTCGCGCACCGCGCAGCAGCGCGCGGAAGCGCTGGCTCTCACCGCCATCGGCCTCGACATGCGTAATCTGTCGCGCCCGGCGCTCACTGCCTACCAGGAGAGCCTCGACCTCGTCGACGACGACACGATCCGTGCAGCCTTTCATGACCTGCGCGAGCGCAAGGGCTTTCGCATCCTCAACCACACGGTGGACTCCGACCTTGCGAGCCCAAGGCTATGCATCCAGTTCTCCGAAAACCTCGTGAAGGCGGGCGTCGACTATGCCACCTTCTTCACGGTCGACGGGGGAGCGCCAAAAGCCGTCGAAGCCCGCGAGCAGCAGGCCTGCGTCGAAGGCCTTGAGCACGGCAGGCAGTACCAGATCGGCGTGCGGCCGGGCCTACCGTCGTCGGTGGGTGAGAAGATCGAGAAGCCGGTAAACCTGTCAATCTATGTCCGCGACCGCGCACCGTCCGTCCGTTTCTCGACGGAGAATTTCGTTCTGCCTGCCGCCGGCCGCCATGGCATTCCGATGGTCAGCGTCAACGCCTCCTCGGCAAAGCTGAAGCTGCATCGGGTGGGCGACCGAGCCCTTGCCTCGCTGCTCAACAACAACCTCTTCCTGCGCCAGGTGGATGGCTATTCGCTCGGCACCGTCACCGACGATCTCGGCGAGCTCGTCTGGGAAGGTACGATTGAGCTTGAGACCGACCTCAACAAGGACGTGCTGACGAGCTTCCCGGTCAGCGAGGTCCTCGCCGAACGCAAGCCGGGCGTCTACGTGCTGACGGCAAAGGCCGAGGGCGACAACAGCGAATCCTGGGTAGCACAGGCGACGCAGTGGTTCGTCGTCTCCGACATTGGCCTCACCACCTATTCCGGCGAGCATGGCCTTACGGTCTTTGCCCGCTCGCTCGAGTCCGCAAAGCCGCTCGAAGGCGTCGAGATCGAGCTGCTCGCCCGCAACAACGAGGTGCTAGGGACCGCCACCACTGACGCAGAGGGCCGCGCACTCTTGTCGCCCGGCCTGATGCGCGGCACCGCCGGCATGGCACCGTCTGCGATTACCGCCAAGCGCGGCGAACATGATTTCGTCTTCCTCGATCTGACCCGCCCCGGCTTCGACCTCTCCGATCGCGGTGTCACCGGCCGCAAGGCGCCCGGAGCTGTCGACGTGTTTGCCTGGACCGAGCGCGGCGTCTACCGGGCCGGCGAGACGGTCCACGCGGCGGCACTTGCACGCGACGCCAGCGCGGATGCAGTCGAAAACCTGCCGCTCACCTTCGTCTTCGAACGGCCGGACGGCGTGGTTGAGGCAAGCATCGTCAGCGACGGCAAGGCGCTCGGCGGCCATCATGTCCCTTACGCGCTGCAGCCGACATCGATGCGTGGCGCGTGGACCGTTCGCGTTCACAGCGATCCGAAAGCCGCGGCAATCGCCGAGGCAAAGTTTCTTGTCGAGGACTTTGTACCCGACCGGATCGAGTTCGACCTGACGGCGCAGACGCCCGAAATCGCGCTCGACGAGCCGGCCATCCTGGACGTTTCGGGCCGTTATCTTTACGGCGCGCCCGCTTCCGGTCTTGAGCTTGAGGGCGAGGTCTCGGTTACGACCACGCGCGAGTGGGAGCGCTTTCCAGGCTATCAGTTCGGTCTCGCCGACGAGGAAAGCGACCTCAACCTTTCCAGCGAACTTGAACTTGAACCCGTCGACCAGGACGGCAAGGCGCGCTTCGAGGCTTATGTCGAGGAAGCTCCCTCCACCACCCGCCTGATCGAGGCCAAGGTGACCATGCGCATGCGCGAGGGCGGTGGCCGCGCCGTGGAGCGCAGCACCACGGTACGCGTCCGCCCCGAGGCCGACGTCATCGGCATCCGCTCGGACTTCTCCGGCAACGAAGTGGCCGAAAACTCCACCGCCGGGTTCCGCGTTATCGCCGTCTCACCTGAAGGCGAGCGCATCGAGCTGAAAGGCGCGAAGTGGACGCTCACCAACGTCGAGCGCCGCTACCAGTGGTACCGCAGCGACAATTCGTGGAACTACGAGCCGATCACCGTCGAGCGGCGCGTTACCGGCGGCGAGATCGACCTGACGACTGGCGAGCCGGCGGCGCTTAACCTGCCCGTCGAGTGGGGCCGCTACCGGCTCGATGTCTCCGCGCCTTCGCCTGACGGGCCGATGGCGAGCGTCGAATTCAATGCCGGCTGGTTCGTTTCGGAAATCTCTACCGAAACGCCGGATGGCCTCGAAATCGCCCTCGACCGCGACAGCTACGCTGCCGGGGATACGGCGCGGCTGAAGGTATCGCCGCGCTTTGCGGGCGAGCTGTTGGTGGCGATCGGCTCGGAGAAGCTGTTCACCACCATGACGGCGACGATCCCGGACGAAGGCGGCGAGGTCGAGATCCCGGTTTCGGAAGAATGGGGCGCCGGCGCCTATGTCACCGCTACCCTCTTCCGTCCGGCTGACGGCGAGACCCGCATGCCCGCGCGCGCCATCGGCATCAAGTGGCTGTCGATCGATCCGGCCGAGCGCAGGCTCGAGGTGAACCTCGGAACGGCCGAGCGCAGCAACCCGCGCGAACCGCTGTCGATCCCTGTCTCGCTCTCGGGGCTGACGCCGAACGAGGAAGCCTATGTGATGGTGGCTGCCGTCGATGTCGGCATCCTCAATCTCACCCGATACACGCCCCCTGCCCCGGTCGACTTCTATTTCGGCCAGCGCCGGCTGGGCGTCGAAGTCCGCGACCTCTACGGTCGACTGATCGATGGCTCGGTTGGCGCCTTCGGCCGCATCCGTACCGGCGGCGACGGCGGCGGACTGGTCACCCAGGGCAATCCGCCCACCGAAAAGCTGGTCGCCTTCTTCTCCGGCCCCGTCGAGGTCGATGGTGAAGGCAAGGCAGAGATTTCGTTCGACATTCCGGAGTTCAACGGCACCGCTCGCGTCATGGCCGTCGCATGGTCGAAACACGCGGTCGGGCAGGCGTCGAGCGACGTCATCATCCGCGATCCCCTGGTGGTGACCGCCAGCCAGCCGCGGTTCCTTGCGAAGGGCGACCGCGCAACCATCCGCCTCGACATCCACAATACGGATGGGCCTACGGGCGACTATGCGATCTCGATGGAAGCGAGCGGCAAGGTGACCTTCGACTTCGGCAGTTTGCCGCCGTCTATCGCGCTGCGCCAGGACGCGCGCGAGACGCTGTTCCTGCCAGTCGTCGCTGAGACGACGGGGGATGCTACGATCACTGTCGCGCTCACCCATCAGGACGGCACGCGCGTCGAGCGGACGCTCTATCTGCCGGTGCGCGAACCGGCCTTCCCGCTCGCCAGCCAGCAGGTCGTAAGCCTCGTTCCTAATGGCGGGTCGATCCGGATCGACAGCCAGCTGCTCGCCGAACACCTGCTCGACGGCGCATCGGTCTCGGTCGGCGTCTCCCGTTCGTCGGCATTCGACCTGCCGTCGCTGCTGATGACGCTCGACCGCTACCCGTATGGCTGCGCCGAGCAGACCGTGAGCCGCGCATTGCCGCTGCTCTATGTCAGCGAACTATCGTCCTCGGCAGGGCTGGAGGTTGATCCCGACCTGCGTAAGCGAGTTCAGGATGCGATCCTGCGGGTAATGACGTTCGAAACCTCCGGCGGCACTTTTGGCCTGTGGGGGCCTGACTGGAACGATCCGTGGCTCGACGCTTACATCACCGAGTTCCTGACCCGCGCCCGCGAGGCGGGTTACGAGGTTCCGACCGAGGGCTTTGCCGCGGCGCTCGACAATCTACAGAACCGGCTCGCCYMCACGACCGACGTCTCCGAGCGCGGAACGGAGATCGCCTATTCGCTCTACGTGCTGGCGCGCAACCGCCGCGCTTCGATCGGCGACCTGCGGTACTACGCCGACACGCGGCTCGAGGAGTTCACGAGCCCGATGGCACGGGCGCACCTTGCCGCTGCGCTCGCCCTCTACGGCGACAACGTACGGGCGGAAGCGGCCTTCGCCTCCGCGCTTCACCAGGCGCAGTCGGATGCCGGCCGTAACAGTCTCTACCGCTCCGACTACGGCTCGCCGCTCCGCGATGGCGCCGCAATCCTGGCGCTCGCTGCCGAGACCAAGGCTGCGTCCCGCGTGATCCCGGACCTCGTCAGCTTCGTTTCGGCTGAGCGCAATCAGAAGGCTGCCACCAGCACGCAGGAAGAGTCCTGGCTGGTGCTCGCAGCTCGCGCCGTTGCCGAGGCCGGACGCAGCCTGGAGCTCGACGTCAATGGCACGGCGCACAAGGGCAACTTCGCCCGTCGCATGATCGGCGAGGAGGTGATGAGCCAGCCGCTCGTCATCACCAATCGCGGTAGTGAGCCGGTCGAGGCGGTGATCACCACCGTCGCGGCTCCGGTCGACCCGCTGCCAGCCGGCGGCAATGGCTTCAGCATCGAGCGCAACTACTACACTCTGGACGGCGAGCCGGCGAACATCTCCGAGGCGGCGCAGAACGACCGCTTCGTGGTGGTGCTGCGCGTCAACGAGGAGAACGACTGGCCCTCGCGCGTCATCGTCACCGACCTTCTGCCGGCGGGCTTTGAGATCGACAATCCCAACCTCGTCAGCAGCGCCGCGCTCTCCAACTTCGACTGGCTCGGTGAGCCGGCCGCGGTCCACAGCGAGTTCCGCGACGACCGCTTCGTCGCCGCGTTCGACCGCGATGGCCGCGGCGAATTCCTGGTCGCCTATGTGGTGCGAGCAGTGACGCCGGGCGTCTACACGCGTCCGGCTGCGGTGGTGCAGGACATGTACCGGCCACAGTTCAACGCCCGCACGGCCGCCGGCATGATGGAGGTGACGGCAGCCCGATGAAACGCCAGCTGCAGCGCGTCCTCACTGCCCTGTCGGCAACGGCGGTTGCAGGCACGCTGGTCATGTTCGCGCTCGACCGGCTCGACAAGGCGTTTCCCCCACCTCTGGAACCTGCGGAGACGTCGGTCGAGGTCGTGGACCGCGACGGCGCGTTGCTGCGGGCGCTGGCGACGAAGGAAGGCGCCTGGCGCTTCCGCGTCAGCCTCGACGACGTCGACCCACAGTTCGTGTCGATGCTAATCGCCTACGAGGACAAGCGCTTTCGCGAGCACCGCGGCATCGACCTGATGGCGATCGGCCGCGCAGCCTGGCAGCTTGTCACCAACGGGAGGATCGTCTCCGGCGGCTCGACCCTGACGATGCAGCTTGCGCGCCTGCTCGAGCCACGGCAGGAGCGGTCCTACACAGCCAAGCTCCGGCAGATGCTGCGCGCGGTGCAGATCGAGCGGCGGCTTTCAAAGGACGAGATCTTGGAGCGCTACCTGACGCTCGCCCCTTATGGCGGCAACCTCGAAGGCATCCGTGCTGCAACGCTTGCCTGGTTCGGCAAGGAGCCGAAGCGGCTGACGCTCGGCGAAGCCGCGCTGCTGGTGGCCCTGCCGCAGCTCCCCGAGCGGCGGCGCCCTGACCGCAATCCCGAACGCGCGGAGGCAGCGCGCGACCGGGTGCTCGACCGGCTGGCGAGCGCCGGCACGATCGATCCGGCCGACATCGAACGCGGACGACACGATCGTGTGCCACGAGTGCGCCAGCGGATCCCGTTCCTCGCTGCCCACGCCGCCGAGCGCATCCTGCGTGAAAACCCCGGCGTTACCCGTCACCAGCTGACACTGAGCCGCCGGCCGCAGGAAGGCCTGGAGCGCGTCGCGCGCGAGGCCGCCGAACGGCTCGGCCCGCGCATTTCGGTCGCGATCCTGATGGCCGATGCGCAGACAGGCGACATACTGGCCGAGGTAGGTTCCGCCAGCTTCTTCGACGATAGCCGCCGGGGCTGGATCGATATGACCCGTGCCGTCCGCTCGCCGGGCTCAACGCTGAAGCCGTTCATCTACGGCCTCGCCTTCGAGGAAGGCCTGATCGCGCAGGAGACCATCATCGAGGATCGCCCGACGAGCTTCGGCGCCTACCGCCCGCGCAACTTCGACATGGAGTACCAGGGCGACGTGTCGATCCGCACGGCGCTGCAGATGTCGCTCAACGTGCCGGCCGTGCGCCTGCTCGACGCGGTTGGGCCGACGCGGCTCGTCTCGCGCTTCCGCCAGGCAGGCGTCGTACCCGCCCTGCCCCGCGATGAACCTCCCGGCCTTGCCATCGCCCTTGGCGGCGCGGGCTTAAGTGTGCGTGATCTGGTAAAGCTTTACACCGGGATCGCCAATCGCGGGCTCGTGACGAGCATCGACAACGTTCCGGGCAAACGCGCGACCGCGACGCTGTTCGACCACCGCGCAAACTGGCAGATCGCCGACATTCTTTCCGGCATTCTGCCGCCCGAGGGCGCCTCGCGCCTCGGCATCGCCTACAAGACGGGCACCAGCTACGGCTATCGCGATGCTTGGTCGGTCGGCTTCGATGGCAGGCACGTCATTGGCGTCTGGGTTGGGCGGCCGGACGGCGCGCCGGTACCGGGCCTTTCGGGCTACCAGTCGGCAGCGCCAATCCTGTTCGAGGCCTTCGCGCGCTCCGGTATCCCGATCACACCCCTGCCACGTCGGCCATCAAGCGAGACGCGAACCGCCCGCGCCGAGCTCCCGGTCACGCTGAAGCGTTTCTCTTCCGGCAAGGAAAGTATCGGCAAGCAAGGCGTCGCCGAGCCCGCGCCGGAGATTGTATTCCCGCCGCAGGGTGCGCGGGTCGATCTGGTTTCGGCGGGCGACGAGACATTGCCGCTGGTGCTCAAGATGCAGGGCGGACGGGCGCCGTTCCGCTGGCTTGCCAATGGCCGGCCGGTCGATGCGCCCTCACGCCGGCGCACCAGCCGCTGGCTGCCGGACAGCACCGGCTTTTCGCGCCTGACGGTGATCGACGCCGCCGGCCGCAGCGCTAGCGTCGAGGTGTATGTCGAATAGCCCGGCTCAGGCCGCCGGACGCGGGATCATGCTCTTGAGATCGGCCGCGGGGTCCGCTGCCTGCTCTTTGGTCACGTTAATACCGGCTGCCAGCAACCGCCGGGCGACCATGTGGTCGGCCGGGGCATTCAGGCTCTCGACGGCAATCAGCTGATCGCCGCGATAGACGAACACCGAAAACTTGTTGTCGGCCGGATCGCCGCGCATGACCGCATCGTCCATGCCCACGGTGAGGCCCGCGATCTGCAGCTTCTGCTTGCCCTGATGCGACCAGAACCACGGCAGGTCGCGGTATGGATAGGACTTGCCTGCAAGGCGGGCCGCGACGCACTTGCCCTGGTCGACCGCGTTCTGGACGGATTCCAGCCGGATACGGCCAGTGGCCCACACGTTCGGGTGGTTGGCGACATCGCCGATGGCGGAAATCGACGGATCGGACGTCAGCAGCATCTCGTCGACAACGATGCCATTGTCGATCTCAAGACCGGCTTCGGCTGCGAGTTCGACATTCGGCACCACGCCCGCCGCCATCACGATGGCATCGGTTTCCAGCGTGTCGTCATTCGACAGCGTGACGGCGAACCTGTCGCCCTTCTCCGCGACGGACTTCGCCACCGTCTGGAGGCGGATGCGGGTGCCCATCTCTTCGTGCAGCCGCAGGAATTGCGCGCTCATCATCGGCGAGAGGACGCGCCCCATCAGGCGATCGGCAAATTCGAGCACGTCAACCGCGATATCGCGCTGGCGCAGCAAAGCCGCAACTTCGAGGCCGATGAAGCCACCGCCAATGATTGTCACGTGCTTGAGGCCGTCAAGCCTGCCCGTCAGCGTGCGCGCATGCGCCAGCGTGCGCAGTTCCAGCACCTTCGACGTGTCCAGCCCCTCGATCGGCGGGAAGCGGTTGCGCGCACCGGTGGCAATCACGAGATGGTCGTAGGGAACCCGCTCGCCATTTGATAGCTCGACCTCATTTGCGGCGCGGTCGATGCTCACGACGGTCTCGCCCAACCGGCGCTCGATCTCGCTTTGCGTGTAGACCGCCTCGCCCTTCAGCGGCAGCGACGAATCCTCGACGCTCTTAAGGAATTCCTTGGAGAGCGGCGGGCGCTGGTACGGCAGGTCCGGCTCGTCGCCGATCATCACGATGGAGCCAGAAAAGCCATCGTGCCTGAGCGCGACAGCGCACTCGACGCCAGCCTGGCCACTGCCGATGATGACAACCCTGGAAATGCTCACGACCGCTCCTCCGTATACAATCGCCCGGGTTTCCTACCACAGCGGGCGGAACCGGAAAACGCGCCATATCGCGAAAACACCTGCACTGAACCGCGTTCCTTATCCAAACAGATGGCGCCGTAGGTATACAATTCAAATCCCTGCGGCGCTGCGCGGTATGCTTTAGGCCAATTCCGGTTGCCAAGCACCTCAAATTCGGCTTTCTGACGCGCAACAGGAGGAAAACGCCATGTTCGACACTCTCAAGCCAGCGGCGCCCGACGCCATTCTCATGCTGATGGGATTGTACCGGGACGATCCGCGCAGCGACAAGGTTGATCTCGGCGTAGGCGTCTACAAGGACGCGGAAGGCCACACCCCCGTCATGCGCGCGGTGCGCGAGGCCGAGCGGCGCCTCCATGAAGAGCAGAACACCAAGGCCTATGTTGGCCTTGCGGGCGACGTCGGCTTCAACGCGAAGATGACCGAGTTGGTCTTCGGTGCAGGCGCCGACACGTCACGGCTGCGCGCCGCTCAGGCGCCGGGCGGTTCGGGCGCGATCCGCATGCTGGCCGAGCTCATCAAGATCACCGGCACCGGCGCGACGGTCTGGGTGCCGGATCCCACCTGGCCGAACCACATGCCGCTGATGCGCAGCGCGACGCTGAAGACGGCGACCTACCCCTATTTTGATCCGGCGACCTCGGAAATCCGCTTCGACGCGATGATCGAGGCGCTGAAGGCCCTTCCCGGTGGCGATATCGTCCTCCTGCACGGATGCTGCCACAACCCCACGGGCGCCGACCTGTCGTCCGACCAGTGGAAGGTGGTGGCCGAGGTGCTGACGGACCGCGGGCTCATCCCCTTCATCGACATTGCATACCAGGGCTTTGGCAACGGTCTCGACGAGGACGCAGCCGGCCTGCGAATCCTTGCAGAGCGTGTCCCTGAACTGATGGCTGCGGCGAGCTGCTCGAAGAATTTCTCGGTCTATCGCGATCGGGCGGGGATCGCCTTCGTGCTTGGCCGCAACACGGCAGAAGCAGATATCGCCCATGGCCAGCTGCAGGGTGCAGGCCGCACGCTGTGGTCGATGCCCCCAGATCATGGCGCTGCATGCGTTCGCATCGTCCTTGAAGATGAGGTGCTGGCGGCGGACTGGCGCGCCGAGCTCGAGGCGACGCGCCTGCGCATGCTCGAGCTGCGACAGGGGCTGGCAGACGCGCTGCGCCGCAAGTCGAATTCCGAACGCTTCGACTTCATCGGCCGCCAGTGTGGCATGTTCTCGCGCTTCGGCCTGAACGCCGAGCAGGTGAAGCGTCTGCGCGAGGAGCACGCCGTCTACATCGTTGGCGACAGCCGCTTCAACGTTGCTGGCCTGCCCGGCGACCGGCTCGACGAGCTGGCCGCCAAGATCGTCGCGGTACTCTGACCCCGCTCCGGTCGCCTACAGGAACTGGTAGGTGACCGGCACAAACCCGTAGCCGAGATCAAGCTTCTCGACATAACCCATTGCCGGAAATGGCATGTGGTAGCCGATGAACGGCACGCGGTCGGCCGCGATCATGTCGAACACGCGCCTGCGCGCTTCAGCGCCCTTCTCTTTGTCCATGTCGAAGCGGACATGCCAGTCGGGCCGTTGGAGCGAGGCGACGTGGTGATTGCAGGTGTCGCCGGTAAGGACGAGCCGCTCGCCCTCAGACTCCACGTTGAAAATCATGTGGCCGGGCGTGTGACCCACCGCAAGCATGCCAGTGATGCCGGGAACCACCTCGCCACCCTCCTCGATGAAGGTGGTCTTCTCGGCCAACGGCACGACCAGGTTCTGAACCGCCCGCGCGCCATTCTCGGTAGGCCCCGACTTCGCCGCGTCAGACGTCCAGAAATCGTACTCCTGCCGTCCCGCCACGTAGCGCGCATTGGGGAAAGCCGGCTGGCCGTCCTCCATCAGCCCGCTGATATGGTCTCCGTGGAAGTGGGTGAGCGCAACGACGGTTATGTCCTCGGGCTTGTAGCCCACGGTCTGCAGCCGCTCACGCAGAAGCCCGCCAGTGCCCGCGCGGGCGCCTTCGCCCAGGCCGGTGTCAAACAGCACCAGGTCCTGGCCGATATTCACGACGACTGGGGTAAAGGATGTCACCGTCCGGTCGGCGGGCAGAAAATTGTCTTCGAGCAGCTTGGTTACGTCTTCCGGTTTCTGGCCGATACCGAAGGTGTCATGCGGTGCGCTGCCTGGGACCAGCCCGTCATTAATGGCAACAACCTGAAATTTCCCAAGATTGAAGACGTTGTAGCCGGCGTTCTTGACGTCGGGTTTCGGAACCTCGGCGTGTGCCGCGCGGGTCATGATCTGCGGTGCGGCAAGGGCTGCGAGCCCCGCGACACCAATCTTGAAGGCAGTCCTGCGGTCTGTGGCCAGCGTCATTGTCCGGTCCTCCTCATCGATACGAGAGCGTGCCTTGAACGACTTGAACGATGCAACTCACCCTCGCGCGTCTCACGCCAAAGTGACGCCGCGTGAACCTGCGGCAACCTGCGGCTGTCCTCGGCCTCGGTCAGCTACGCATTGAGCAGGCAGCGGGGCCGTGCTAACGCAGCGTGACCCATCATCCCGCTGCGCCGTCCGGCGCAGCAGAATTCCAGGCGCCTGCATTGAACCGAGCGATTCCCCTTGTCCTTGCCGTGGCTCTGTTCATGGAGACGATGGATTCGACAATCATCTCCACGGCGCTGCCCTCTATCGCCGCCGACATCGGCACAAACCCGATCGCGCTCAAGCTGGCGCTGACCAGCTACTTCGTCTCGCTCGCGATCTTCATTCCGGTCTCAGGCTGGATGGCCGACCGCTATGGCGCGAGGCGGGTATTCCGCGCCGCCATCCTGGTGTTCGTCGTCGGCTCGGTAGCATGCGCGATCGCAGGTTCGCTGCTGGAGTTTGTTGGCGCCCGCTTCCTGCAGGGCATGGGCGGCGCGATGATGACGCCGGTCGGACGCCTGATCCTCGTGCGATCGACGCCGCGCGCGCAGCTCGTCTCGGCAATGGCCTGGCTGACAATGCCGGCGCTGATAGGCCCGCTGCTCGGCTCGCCTGTCGGCGGCTTCATCACCACCTTCTTTTCCTGGCACTGGATCTTCATCATCAACGTGCCGATCGGACTGATCGGCGTCGTGCTGTCGGGCTGGGTGCTGCCGGAAATGCCCGGCGGTAATGCTGGTCGCATCGACTGGCCAGGCTTTTTCCTGGCTGGGGTCGCCGCCTCGGGCGTTGTCTTTGGCCTGTCCGTGATCAGCATGCCGGCGCTGCCGCCAGTGGTCGGAGCCGTTACCCTCATCCTCGGCATAGTTGCCGCTGCCGCCTACGTCCGTCACGTGCGCCGGACCCCTGCCCCGATCCTCGACATCCGTCTGTTCGCGAACCCGGTCCTGCGCATCTCGATCCTGGCCGGCATCATCTTCCGCATCGGCATCGGCGCCGCACCGTTCCTGCTACCACTGATGTTCCAGCTCGGCTTTGGCATGAATCCGCTCGAATCCGGCCTGCTGACCTTTGCGACCGCCGTCGGCGCAATGTCGGTGAAGGTCATCGTCGGCTGGATGCTGAAACGGATGGGCTTCCGTATCGTGCTGATCATCGCAATCGCAACCGGATCCCTGCTGATCGCCGCCCCCGGCCTGTTCACACCACAGACGCCTTACTGGCTCATCATCGCCACACTGATCCTGATGGGCTTTGCCCGCGCGATGTTCTTCACCTCAAGCAATGCGCTGCTCTTTGCCGACATCGACGAGCGGCAGATGGCGCAGGCTTCGGCGCTGGCGTCGGTGTCGCAGCAGGTGTCGATCGCAATGGGCGTGGCGGTGGCCGGCATGCTTCTGGAAGCGCACCACGTCATCACCGGCCAGGAACTCGACATGGCTGCGTTCTCGATGACCTTCTTTGTGGTTGGCGCGCTGTCCGCGCTGGCGCTGATCCCGCTGTTCCAGCTCGCACCAGATGCCGGCAACAACATTTCCGGCCACACGCCAAAGACGGCCGCGAGCAGCAAGGAATAAAAAAGCGAGGCGCAAGCGCCCCGCTTCGATCTGCCACAATGTTACGCCTAGTTACTTCCCTCGGCCTCGACGGGCTCAGCTGTCTTTTCCGGCCGGCCCTTAAAGTCCTTGGCGAGCAGGTAGAGCTCGACCGATTCTTCGCGCGAGGCTGGCGGCTTCACGTGCATGACGGTGCGGAAATTCTGCTTGAGCATGTCGAGCAACGCGTTCTCCGTGCCGCCCTGGAAGGTCTTGGCGAGAAAATGCCCGCCGGGCTTCAGCACCGACACGGCAAAATCCGCGGCGACCTCGCACAGGTGCATGGTGCGGATGTGGTCGGTGCGGCGGTGACCAGTGGTAGGKGCCGCCATGTCGGACATGACGATATCGGGTAAGCCACCCAGCGCCTCCATCAGCTTCTCCGGCGCATCGTCGTCCAGAAAATCTTTCTGCAGGAAGGTAGCGCCCGGAATCGGATCGATTTCCAGATAGTCGATGCCAACCACCGTCGGTGCGTCATCGGGCGACTTGATGCGCTGCGCCGCGACCTGCAGCCAGCCGCCCGGAGCAGCACCAAGGTCCACCACCCGCATGCCGGGCTTCAAGAGCTTGTGCTTGTCGTCGATCTCGATCAGCTTGAAGGCTGCGCGCGAGCGCCAGCCCTCAGCCTTCGACCGGTGCACGTAAGGGTCGTTCAGGTGCCGCTCCAGCCAGCGCCGCGAGGAAACCTTCAGCCCGCTCTTCTTCTTGACGCGCGTCTTCAGCGCGCGCGCTCCGCTGCCTGACAGCGCAGCCCCTTTGCCGGGTTTCTTCATTTTCCAGACGCTCCCTTGCGCCAGCGGCGCCACGCTCCGTCATCTGCCATCAGTTCGGACAGCATGCCTTCGCGCAGGCCGCGATCGGCCACCCGCAGCCCTGCCCGGTCGGCGCCTATACACGCATTTGCGACGNGCGGCGCCACGCTCCGTCATCTGCCATCAGTTCGGGGCGAATGGCTTCCAGGATGGCGCAGCCGGCCAACACCAGATCTGCCCGGTCGGCGCCTATACACGCATTTGCGACGCGCTGCTCGAAATTCCACCCGAGCAGCTTGTTGATCATCGCGTCGACCTGACGGTTGTCCATCCACAGGCCATCGACGCGGCGGCGGTCGTAGCGGTCGAGACCGAGATGCACGCCCGCTAGCGTCGTCACCGTGCCGGAGGTTCCGAGCAGGTGGAACCGCTTGCGGTCGGCGGTTACATGGGCAAGCCTCAGCTTGCCCTCGAAGCGGTCGAGCATGCCCGACACTTCCTCGACCATCGACTGGAACAGCTCGGGCGTGACGTCCCTGCCGCCGAATCGCTCGGCAAGCGAGACCACGCCGACCGGCAGCGACGTCCACGACACGATGTGGTTCGCGAGCCGCGGCGTGCGGGCAGTCGAAAGATCAATCAGCGCGATCTCCGACGAGCCTCCGCCGATGTCGAACAGCACGACGCCGTCGGTGCTGCGGTCGACCAGCGAACCGCAGCCTGATACGGCAAGCCGCGCCTCGGTCTTGCGGTCGATGATTTCGAGCGAAATCCCCGCCTCGCGCTTCACGCGCTCCAGAAACTCGATACCGTTTTCGGCCGAGCGACAGGCTTCGGTCGCGATCAGCCGCGCGCGGCGCACGTGGCGCGATCGCAGCTTGTCCCCGCACACTTTTAGCGCCTCAATGGCGCGATCCATGGCGGGCTTTCCCAGCCGTCCGGACGTCGACAGCCCCTCGCCGAGCCGCACGATTCGCGAAAACGCGTCGATCACCCGGAACTGGCCGGGCCGTGTCGGCACGGCGACGAGCAGGCGGCAGTTGTTGGTGCCGAGGTCAAGCGCGGCATAGACCGGCAGCTCGTTCGAGCGCGCTGGCTGGATGCCGGGCGTCCGCGTCCCGCCAATCTGGCGCGCCGGAGCTGGCTTTGGTCCTGCAGGGGGTGCTGGCGGAACTTTCGGAAGCGGCGCCCTTGCGGAGACACTTCCGCGCCCCTTCTGGGCGGGTCCCGCGGGACTGGAATGCTTGACATCCGCCTGGGGGGCTGCGCCTTCTGCACCTTCGCGGGCAAAAACCTTCCGTCCCCGCCGCCGCTTTCGCCGCTTTCGATTCGGTCCCTTGCCTTGCGGGGCGTTGCGGCCACTTCGCGTACCTGCGGAGTCGCCGCCGGCCTGGGCGGACTGCCGGCCGGGAGGCGGAGCTGCGGGCACAATACGCCCGCCGACACCGCCAAACGCCCCGTTCTGTGGCGCCTTTGCGCCTCGATCGGGGTCTTCCACTCGATTTTCCTTTGACGCCGCGCGAGCCCGAAGGACGCTGCTGGCGCATTCATCTTTAACGTTGGGGCCAGAATACCAGCGACCACCCCAAACACCAAGACCCGCATTGCGCCTCTCCTCAACGGCCGGCGTGAGTGCGAGGTTTCAGGTGAAATAAAACGCGCAGGAGCGCGGGCTGCGAGCAAGGAACCGGTAGTGATTGAATGGCCGGCGGCACTTTGCCCAGCCGTTAAACGCCACTGCGATAGCGCCTCCGAGAAAAGGAGCGCTAGGGAACCTTATACCCGATTGTTGCGCTGAAGGCTTTTGTCTCGTTCAGCAGCAACGTGGCGAGTTCGGCTTCCTTCGCAGGATCGAAGCGGATCTCAGGGATAGTGATGCAGAAGCTGCCGATGACCCTGCCCTCACCGTTGCGGATTGGTGCGCCGATGCCGATTGCGCCGCTCACCTTCTGGCTCCTGGTCAGAGCGTAACCCTTGCTCCTAATCGCGTCGAGTTCTGGCTTCAGCTCTTCCCAGGCGGGTGGCAGGGCACCGGTTGTGGGAGATGGGACCCGCGTTTCCACGATCTTTTTCTGCTCTTCCTCGGGAAGGAAAGCCAGTATCGAGCGCCCTGTCGCTCCCCAAAGCACGGTGTGGGGAACATAGAGCTCCATCTCGTAGCGCAACGGATGCAGCGAATTGATCGCCGTCATCAGGCTGACCTGCTGGGTTGCAGGCAGATAGGCGACGAACATGCAGGCTTCGCCGCACTGCTGCGCGATCTTCTGCAGGAATGGGAGGGTGAGGTCCTTGAAGCCCTTCTTGTAGCTCAAGAGCGTGCCTAGCCGCTCGAGATCAAGACCCGCGCGGTAGCGCGATGTCTTCGGATCCTTGGCGACCATGCCTTCCTGCATCAGCAGGCGCAGTAGCCGATGCGTGGTGCTGGCGGGGAGGTCCAGATGGCTCGCTGCATCCTTGATGGAGATGTCGGAGTCGATTTCCGCAAGCAGACGAATGAGCTTCAGCGCGCGAACGATTGGCCCGTCGAGACGTGCGGCGTCCTTCGTAGTCATACTCGCCCCTGCAACAATGCGTGGAATGCCGCCCCTTGTTCAGGAGCGGCATATTCATGTCAAGAAATCAGCGAGGTCCCATCAGGAGATCCGGCAGCCACAGGCTGATCTGCGGGAAGATAATCAGGATGATCAGCATCATCAGGAGAAGCAGCGTGTAAGGCAGCGCACCCTTGACCACATCGCTCATCGGCTCGCCGGAGATCGCCTTGACGATGAAGAGGTTCATGCCGACTGGAGGCGTCAGGAGACCGATCTCGGTGTTCACGACGAACACAATAGCGAACCACACGGGGTCGTAGCCATAGGACGAGATCACCGGGAACAGCAGCGGAATCGTGATCACCGTCATGGCTGCGCCATCAAGGAACATTCCCAGGAAGAAGAGCAAGAGCATGATCCAGATGATGACCATCCAGCCGGGCTGGCCCGTGCTCTGGATCAGATCGACCAGATCCTGGGAGATGCCAAGCATGGTGATCGCACGTCCAAGGATCAGACCTCCGAGCAGGATCGTGCCGATCATCGTAATCGAATAGATCGAACGTACGGCTGCCCTGTGAACGCCCTTCCACGTCAGCCCCTTCAGAACATAAATGCCGATCAACATCGCGGCCAGTGCTCCGAGCGCTGCGGCTTCCGTCGGGGTGACCACGCCAAAGAATATGCCGCCAAGAACCGCAAGCATCAGCATGATCGCCGACCAGATCTGGCGCAGCGACGTCCAGCGTTCGACCCAGGTCACATCGGGTTGGATGGAAGGTGGCGCTTTCCGTTCCTCGGCGTGCGACACGATCATTGTGTAGATCATGAACACGGCCAGGATCGACAGGCCCGGTATAATTCCAGCCATGAAGAGACGGGCGACGGAAGTTTCCGTCAATTCGCCATAGATGATGAAGCCGGTACTTGGCGGGATTAGCACGCCGAGCGTGCCGCCTGCGGCGACGGCCCCCATGCCGCGCTTGACATTGAGGCCGCGGCGCTGGAACTCAGGAATGACCACACCGCCGATGGCGCCTGCAGTGGCAACGCTCGATCCCGAAAGGGTAGAAAACGCGCCGCAGGCGGCAAGTGCCGCGTTGTAGAGGGCGCCCGGCATCTTCGAGAACCACTTATCAGTGAAGTCGAGAAGCTTTGGCCCCATGCCGCTTTCGGTGATGTAGGCGCTCATCAGCATGAAGAGCGGAATCGCCAAGAGGCTCGAGCTCGAGAGATGCATGGCCGCGCCAGATGTCAGCGAAATCCACGCACTGGTGCCGCCGGTGGCCGAGTAGAGTCCAAATATACCCGTCATGCCGAGCACATAGGCGATCGGAATTCCGAGAAGCAGGAGTGCAAGCAGTCCGGCCGTTACCAGACCAGCAGTTATGCCGAGATTCATTGATTGCTCCCGGATGACGATCAGTCTTGGGCGCGTCTGTCGCGGGAAAGGTCCCGAGAAATACGCCGCATGAGATGAAGCAGAAGTAGGAGGATAAGCAGGCCACAGCCGAACGGGATAACCGCACTAATCGGCCACAGCGTGATGTAAGGCTGGCTGGGTGTAGTCGTACCACGCAGATACATCTGCAGAGTCGACTTCCAGCCGGACCACCCCAGCAGTCCGAGGAACAGCATGCTGCCCAGGGGAACGAGATAGCCGTTGATGGCCGACGTCACCCTTTTCGGCAGGACCGCAAGCAGGAGATCTACCTTCACGTGCCCGCCGACGATGTGAGTGCCGGCGAGGCCGAGGAAGACGACGATCAGCAGCGAGAAGCGCGCTCCTTCGTCGATTACGGGGAAGCCGCCACCTACCGTGTACCGGTAGATGGCATTTACGACGAGGGCGACCGCCGCCACCTGCAGGATTACCGCAGCGACATGAACGACTGCCGTCGCCAGCTTCTCCAGCGGGTTGTTCCCGACGGGTTCAACCGTGTCGTCGGAGTGACCGCGAGGTTGGGACATTGGACTACCCTCGTCGTCTCTAGCCTTAGCGGGCTGCTTCTACGATCTTGAGAACGTCTTCGAGGATCGGGAGCTTCGCCTTGTAGTCGTCATAGACGGAAGCAACCTTCTCCTTAAGAACGGCTTTCTGCTCCGGTGTCGTCACCTGAACATTGACCTTCTTCTCGGCCCAGTTGTCGAAGCACTCCTTCGACTCAACGCGCTCCATCATTTCCCACTCGAAGGCCTCCATTTCCGCGGCCGCGTCCATGACGATCTTCTGCTGCTCTTCGCTCAGCTCGTTCCAAGCGTCGAGATTGAGACCGAGGCCCTCGATGTCGTTCTTGAGCGAGACGATCGACGCGTACGGCGACTGCTCGTACCAGGAGCGGCCAATGTGGGCGACGCAGTTGGTCACGATGCCGTCGACCACGCCGCGCTGCAGGCCCTGCGTCACTTCCGTGGTGGGCAGGCGAACAACGTTCGCGCCGAGTGCGCGAAGGACGTCGTCGGAGGCGCCACCGACGCCGCGGATCTGGGCACCAGCGAAGTCTTCAGGCGTCAGCAGGAACTTCGACTTGTGGAAGACCTGGTCGTTGCCCTTCGGGAAGAACGACAGCAGCTTAATGTTCTTGGCTTCATACCAGCTGGCAACGAGTTCGCGCAGGCCACCGTCGACCGCGCGCTTGTAGTGCGCGTAGTCATCGAACAGGAACGGCATGGTGATCGATGCCAGCTCCGGGATGTCGCCGGCCTGGAAGCCGCCGATCATGTTCGACGCGCTGACGGAACCCGTTGAGACGGCATTGAAGGACTCATCCGAGCCGATCAGTGTGCTGCCCGGGAAAACCTGAACCTTAATGTCGCCATTGCTCAGTTCCTCGACGCGCTTGGCCCACAGGTTGTAGCCATCGCCGATCGGCTGGGTGGACGGGTACTGGTGTGCGAGCGTTAGGCTGACCGACTGTGCAAATGCAGCACCTGAAGCGACGATGAGCGCAGCAGCGCCGGCTGCGAGAGTGGCAAGAAGCTTACGTGTCATCTTGGGTTTCCTCCGTTTGACAAATTATGGAAGCGCTCCAGACCCGCGCTTCCGATGCGTGGGATAGGGTTCAGTCGACCAGGATCTTGCCCTGGCTCGACACCTTGATGCCGTCGACCAAGATCTCCGGCTTAGAAATGACGCCTTCCAGCCGGAGTTTGGCATGGCAGGTACCGCCAAGCGTGATGGTGTCGCCCATGCCGATGTGCGCCGTTCCGTACATCTTCTTGTCGGTGCGCATGGAGCCGACGGGCTTCACGTTCGGGTTGAGGCCGAGGGCGATTTCGGCGGGGGCGTTGTAGCTGGCCGGGTCACCGTGGGTGGCAAGGATATTGCGCCAGGTTTCGGCCTGCGCGCCGCCCTCGATCTTGGTAACGAAGCCTTTTTCGATGGTGAGGATGATGTGCTCCTTGAGCGCGCCGACGGAATGCGCGGTCAGATCGAAAACGACCCGCCCTTCCCCGGTGCCCTCGACAGGGCAAATATGTGTCTCGCCATCCGGGAAGGCGCAACCGCCGCCGCCATTGTCACGCATCTTGAAGACGGTACCGGTGATGGCGCGACCGGGACGGCCTTCGATGCTGGCCGTCAGATCGGTACCGTTCGGGCAGGTCACGCGGATGGTCTTGCCCTCGGTGAAGATCTTTTCGACCTTCTTGCCGAGCACGTTCATTGCCTTGTAGTCGGCGCCAGCCGGACCGTTCGGCCGCAGCATTGCCGGCGTCAGCTCTTCCATCAGAAGGTGGCGCTTGCCGATCTCGAGCAACCGCGCGTTCAGCGGGGAATGCGCAAGCGCCGTACTGGTGAGATAGACGACAAGATCGAGCTCCGGATCCTCGGCAGCGGTGCAGATTGCGCTGGTGGGGTTGAGCGCGTGGGTGGCACGCGGCGACATCAGCGCGACGGTGTACTCGATGTTCATGGTGCCGGSGGCGGCAGCGAACGCCTGCCACACGATCGGATCGATAGCCGTGTCTGTGACGATGAGGATCTTGTCGCCCGGCTTGCAGTTCAGCTCCAGCGGTGTGCGCAGCATCCGGACAAGATCGATCATTTGTACGCTCAAGGATTTACTCCGTGGATCAAGGGCATTTGCGAGATGGAGATGACTAACCGGCCAGCCATTCATCGACGCCAAGATCGCGGACGCGTTCGAGGATCGGGAAGGCGGAACCGGTAGCGTGGGAATAGATGCGAAGACAGCCGGCGAACTTGTCTCGCAGCGGCGCCGCAGTGGGCGGATCGAGCGGAGAGCCAGGCAGCGCCGATCGGGTAAACTCGTGCGGTGCCTCGCCAGGAAGGGTCACGGTCAGGGTGACGGCCCCGAACTCGATGTCGCCGCCGCTCTGCTGCGTCTCGTCCTCGATGATATCCAGCTGGTCGATGATGGCGGAGATGTCAGCGTCCGTCACAGCAGCGTCGGCAAAATCAGCAAGCGTCGGCGTTCCGCGCAGCAGTGCCACCGCAACCGGATAGGTCGGCGAAAACTTTGCCTGCATGCTGTCTTGCGGGCGGCGGTGCTTCAGCAGGCTGATGCTGCCAGCCGGCACTTTGAGCGCGTAGCGCGCGCCTTCGTCGGCAATGCGCGGGCCAAGCACTTCCCGCGCGTCAAGCGTGATCCCGACCAGGCGATGCGAGGCATAGCAGCACGGATATAGCTTTACCGAGATCATGTCCGGGCGAAGCTCGAATGCGTCTTCGCCCGGTTCTTCCTCGCCATCGCCAACACCATACAGATCCGCAAAGCCGCTCTGGCCAAAGATGTTGCGCGAGCCGGTTACCCCTGCCTGGGCAAGCCGGGCTGCCCGATACCCAGCGGAGGCCGCTAACCCAGCGTGGACCGGCTTCGTCTGCGTCGAGAAATTGACCTGAAGGCCAGCTGACATCGACGCCGCCAGTGCCAAAGCATTCCCCATCTGCTCTGCGTTTAATCCGGCCAGCCGTCCACACGCAGCCGCTGCAGCAAAGGTGCCGATGGTGGCGGTGCCATGAAATCCCTTGTGATAGTGACCGGGCCCGACGCGGCGCGCCACGGCCTTGGCGGCTACAAGTCCCGCGGCGAAGGCACAGAGGACCTCATCCGGATCGTCTTCGCCCTGGCGGAATACCGCTGGCAGCAGCACGGTGCTGATATGCGCCATGCTTTCGAGATAGACGTCATCGAAGTCCAGCGCGTGCGCGGCCGCTCCGTTGACGAGAATCGCGGCTTCTTCGCTCTCGCAAGCCTCGCCCGACCATGCACGTGGCCCATTGCCACGGTACGCGGCCAGAACATTACGGGTCACCGGTTCCGGAAAGCCCGCGGCAGCCACGGCCAGCGTATCGGCCACGGCGCGGCTGATGAGTTCGCGCTTGCTGGCATCGTTCAGAATATCCGGATTGAGAATCGCCGCGCAGAGGCGATCGAGAAAGGTCGGCTGCATGTGTTATCGAGGCTCCTCAACGCCTGCCCGGGAGAGGTAGATTGAATGGGCAAGGGCGATATCCAGCGCCGTCGTACCCTGGACGATCGCCATCAGATGCCGTCGCGGTTCAGCAGGTGCGGCCGTTACGCCGGCGGCAAGCGCGCCCACCGTTCCCGAAAGGCTTTTCTTAAATCCGGCCAGGTCCGTCGCACCAGCCTTGATCCATGCTGCCGCATCGCCCTGATGAAGCGCGTAACTGAGGTCGTCGACATAGCGCGCTGCTGCGGAGGCCCAGACCTCGTAAGACGTCTCAAGACCTCCACCCATCGACAGCACGACCGTACCGTCCGCGACATGTTCAGGCCGCACGAGTTCTTCGTTTGCGCTGGTAATGGTGATGATGAGGCCCGCATCGCGCGTCGCTTCAGCAACGTCATTCGCCACGACCACCGGCTCATCCTTCGCCGCCGCATCGGACGCGAAACTTTCCGCCGATGCGCGGCTGCGCGCGGTAACGGCGATCTCGTCTGGCTGCAGCAATTGATGGATGGCTGACGCCATTTGCCGTGCGATCGGACCTGCCCCGACAATGGCCACCCGTTTCAACGAGCGTCCCTGCAGCAGATAGCGCGCAACCACCGCCGCCGACACGCCGGTGCGGAACCGATACATCTCGCTCTCATCGAAGAACGCGATCGGCTCGCCGTTCTCGAGCGACCAGAGCATCAGGCGCGGCGCGGCCCGTGAGGTCAAGCGAACGCCTGCAATACCGAGATGGTGCAGAACCGCCCCCTTGGCACCCAAGCGGAACGGAGTGGATCCGATGCGCATCATCGACGGTTCGGATGCCTCGACCTCGCCCAAACCAATCGCGCGGTACGTCGCGTCGATGATCTGCGCCGCCGCCGGCACACTAAGCACCCCTGCGCTGTCTTGCTGACTGAACTGGTACATCGGCCTCCCCCACCTGACCGCCTCCAGATCACACAGGGCTGCAGCATTGTCAACTAACGAAATTTAATTCTACTGACTGGAATTTGGGCCGAGATCGCTGCGCTGAATGGCCTGAGGTGAGTGACCTAGAAAGCGCGAGTAACCGAAATGGAGAGGAGCATGCCCGGGCCGCTCATTTGCAACGCGTGCGATCCCCACTAACGGTGGCGGGGGGGGGTTACTTTCTGCTATCGCTGGATCTACGCCGATCCAGCAAGACTCCGAACAATGCCGCCGAGCAGCAACGGAAAAACGCCGGCGCCACGTCCAGCCCGCAAGGGATAGACGCGGCGGTTGGGTAGAAGCGCGCTAGGAGACGGGTCTGATGTCGTTATTCCGGCACGATCCCGGCGGCTGCGACATAGCCCTTCCAGTCATCGATCTGCTTGACCAGCAGGGCTTGGCCTTCGGCGTCAAAGCCCCCCCCGACGGTCCCGTAGTCCTTTGAGGCGTCGCGGCGGACGGAGGACTCGCATGGCCAAAGCCCTGAGGGTTACTGCTCCGCACGCAACTGTCGTTGGCCCGTTCTGCCGATAAAGATGATGGCGCGCCGATTGGACGCGCCATCCTGGTCAGTCTAACGACCGCACCTGCCACCGGTGGCCTCGGTGGGGCTGCCTTCACTCACATCAGCGGGACGCCGAGGAGCGTGCCAAAGCCGAATTTGGTCAGCGCCCAGAAGACGATGCCGGTGCCGGCGGCCCAGAGCGGAGCCTTGCCTCGCTCAAGCACCAGCACCATGATCGCAGCGCCGGCGCCAAGTGCTACCGGCATGCCGAGCCCGTAAATCAGGGCGACCGTGCCGAGGGTGAGCACCAGGAGGACCAGCGCCATCGGATGCGCCAGCGCCTTCGTATCATCACGGCCGGTGAGGACTTGCACCAGATAGATCAGGCTCAGGCCAAAGCCGATCACCGCCATGACCAAGGGCAGGAAGGCCGAGCCGACATCGCCAGCAGCCCGCACCGGGGGCATTAGCCATGCCGACCGGAAGAAAACGGCAAAGCAGGCAAGCGCCGCAACGGCAATGATCAGCTTCTGAGCCAGCAGGGCGGCGGTGTTGCCGCCGCCCTGTTCGATGTTTTCTGCAGAACTCACTGCACCAGTCCGATCGATTTCAGGAACTCGGTCTGCTGGGCGAGTTGGCGCTTGACCAGATCCGTGTAGGCTTCCTCGGCGAGGTTGATGTTTTCCTGCTTCTCACGGTTCTGGAAGTCGAGCCATTCCTGCGAAGCCTCAACCTTGTCGACGGCTTTCTGGATTTCGGCGACGATGTCGTCCGGTGTCTGGCCGTGAACGGCGATGCCGCGCCAGACGCTGTCGACGATGTCGTAGCCCTGTTCCTTGAAGGTCGGAACGTCGGGGAAGAAGTCCGAGCGCTCGTCGGTGGAGATGCCCAGCAGGCGGATCTCGCCGCTTTCGACCTGAGCGAGGCCGCTCGAGGGCGTCATGATGGCGACGTCCATGTGGCCACCGAGCAGCGACAGCGGAACCTTGCCCGATGCGTCGTGCGGGATCCAGCCGGCCTCGAATTTGCCCATCTGCCCCAGCTGGTAGAGGATGTACTGGTGGAAGCCGGCCGGTGCATGGCCGCCAACGCGCAGCTTGTTCGGGTTGTCGCGCATGTAGGTAACGAAGTCTTCCAGCGTCTTAAGCTCGCTGTCGGCGCGCACCGCCACGGACGACGGTTCGGCCTGCATCGCGCGCAGGTAGCGCATGTCCTCGAGCTTGAACGGGATGAGCCCCTGGGCGATGCCGAAGGTCAGCGTGCCCGTGCAGACGAGGATGTTGTACCCGTCGGCCGGCTGCGCCAGAACGGTCGAGACGCCCACCGCGCCCGAGCCGCCCGGGCGGTTCTGCACCGCGACGGTCCAGCCTGCTTCCTTCGTCAGGAGTTCGGCGAGCTGGCGGCCGTAGGTGTCAAGCGCGCCACCTGCGCCTGCCCAGACGACGAGGTTGACCGCCTTCTCCGGATAACCTGCGGCGAATGCGCCCTTCACCTGCAGGACGAGGGGAACAGCCCCCAGGCCAGCGAGAACGGAGCGGCGTGTTGGATTGAATACCATGTTTGTTTTCCTCCAAGTGGTTCGGTTGGGCGGTCAGGCGCTTTTCTCGCGCCAGGCTCGCCAAATTGGGAAAAGGATGCTGGCAACGCTCAGCAGCAGGAAGACCAGCGAAACCGGGTCGGTGAAAAAGATGCTGTAGGAGCCGCGCGAGGTCACAAGCGCTGTACGGAAGTTCGTCTCCACGAGGTAGCCGAGGACAAGCGCGAGCACGACCGGCGCTACGGGAAATGCGAGCTTCTTCATCAGGTAGCCGATCACGCCAAAACCAAGCGTCAGCCAGACGTCGAAGGCGAGGTTGCGTAGCGAGTAGGCGCCGAGGATCGCGAAGATCAGGATACCGACAGCAAGCACGGAGTCCGGCAGGTTGATGACGCGCGACATCCAGGGCAGCGACAGCGATGCGAGCACGAACATGACGACGCATGCGAGCAGCAGGCCAAGCAGGATGGTGTAGACCAGCACCGGCTGATCGGTGAAGAGCTGCGGACCCGGGCGCAGGCCGTGCAGGACGAGCGCACCGACAATGACGGCAGTCGTGGGGGAGCCAGGCACGCCCAGAGCAAGCAGGGGAACCATTGCGCCGCCTACCGTCGCATTGTTGGACGATTCCGGAGCCGCAATGCCGCGCGGTTCACCCTTGCCGAATGGGAGCTTCGGATTGCGGCGCATTGCATAGTCACGCGCAACCCAGCAGGCAATGTTGCCGCCGACACCCGGAAGGATGCCAAGGAAAGTGCCTATGACGGAACCCGACACCATCGTGCTCGCAAGCTCCTTCCACTCACGGAAGGTGAGATAAACCGCGCGCACTGCGCCCTTGGAAATGCGTTTGCGTTGCTTTCCGGCCGATTCAGCGAGCAGGTATCCTTCAGACACCGCGAAGAGACCGATCAGAACCGCCAGCATCGGAATGCCTTCGAACAGAGCAATCTGATCGAAGGTGAAGCGCGGCATGCCGCCGATCGGATCGATGCCGATGAAGGCGAGGAGCAGGCCGAAGGCCGCACCGATGAGACCCTTGATAAGCGAGCCGCCGGAAAGCGCAGCAACGGAGGTAAGGCCAAACAGACCAACCGCGAAATAGCTTGCGGGTCCGAACTGCAACGCCAGCTTCGACAGCGGCATCGCGAGGAAAAGTAGCGCAATTCCGCCAATGATACCGCCAACGGTCGATGCCGACAGCGAGATGGCGAGCGCCTTGTTCGCCTGCCCGTTCTGAGTCAGGGCAAAGCCGTCGATCGTCGTCGCGGCAGCGGCGGCCGTTCCCGGCGTGGACAGCAGGATGGCCGACACGGAGCCCCCGTACTCTGCCGCCATGTACAGCGAGATCAGCAGCAACATCGAGGTCTCGGGCGTCATCGTATAGGTGAAAGGAATCAGAAGGCTGATACCAATCGAGGGGCCCAGCCCCGGCAGTGCGCCCACCACGATGCCGATCGCAGTACCCGCTATAATGGACAGCAGCCCCGGAACGGAAAAGAGAACAGCGAGAGTATCTGCGAATATTTGCATAAGTACGCCTTAAATTCCTTGCGAACACGCCAGGACGAATAATGGGCGAACGTCACCCGACGGCGCCGCCGCCGCTGCTAAAGCAGCAATCTTCCTGCCGTATGGCCCCTCCCATTTAAAGGCTCCCTCTCCTCGTGAACCTATGCCGGAAAGGGCTCCCTGAGCGCCCCGGCATATCTGCCCGGTCGTCCAGGCCAATGGGATTTCGTGACCGCATATTGCTTCGGCAGATCGCAGGCCGATAATAGAAGCCACGAAATGCGATATAAGTTTTGATGAAACGCCCTACCCGCTTCCCCAACCTGCGGCACCTCAGGATGTTCATGTCGGTGTGCGAACTTGGGTCGCTCAACGCGGCATCCAAGGGGTTGAACGTGGCACAGCCGGCTATCTCGCAAGCGCTGTCACGACTTGAGGAATACTACGAGGTCCCGCTTCTCACACGCCGCAGCGGAGGCAGCCAGCCTACCGAAGAAGGCAAGGTGTTGTGGCACAGGTGTGAGCGCTTCTTTCGCCTGCTCCAGCGCGGCATCGTGCTCGCTTCTGAACGGGCATCTGCCCCATCCCTCACGCAGAGCAATCACATTCTTGCACGCCTGACCGCGGCACAGATCTTCGCCCACATCTCCGTCAGCCATCACGGTTCGCTGCTCCTGGCCGCCAAGGCTGACGATATTTCCGTCTCCGCGCTTCACCGCGCGGTGCGCGACATCGAGAGCAATCTCGGATACGAGCTCTATACGAAGACGCCGCAGGGCCTCAGCGTGAACCGGGCCGGCGCCGAACTTGCCCGGCAATTCAGGATCGCACTGCGTGAACTCGAAACCGCGGAAGAGGAGTTGAAGGGCTCCGATGGCACCCTCGTCGGGCGGGTCCTCATTGCTACACTCCCGATGATTCGGTCATCGATCCTTGGCAAAGCGATCAATCGCACGCGCGCGAAGGCTCCCGGACTGGACTTTGTCGTCCTCGAAGGCATCTACGACACAATGCTGAAGGCTCTCCGGTCCGGCGAGGCTGACATGCTCATCGGCGCGATCAGAAATCCGCCACCGGCCAACGACGTTGTCGAAACCTTCCTCTTCAGCGACCCCTACTCAATCATTGCCCGGAAAGGACATCCGCTCGAGGGCAAGGACGTTACCGTCGACGATCTTGCGGCTTTCGAATGGGTGGCGCAGCAGGAGGGAACCCCCATACGCTCCGCGCTCAATGCCCTCTTCGCGGGCCGCAGCGAAGGTCCCCGCGTACGCATTGAAGCCCCCTCCACCTTGCTGACCCGATCGGTCCTCCTCCAGAGCGACGCCCTTGCGATCCTATCCGTCAGGCAGATGGCGCTCGAGGTGAAGCTCGGCCTTCTCACGCCACTGCGCTTTCAAACGCCGATTGGGGGGCGTGCGATCGGAATGACGATGCGTAGCGACTGGCTGCTGAGCAAAACGCAGTTGTTTTTTCTTGAGAATTTCTTCGAAGTCCTAGGGGAAGAGATCGAGGGTTTTACCCCGCCAACATGACGCCGTTTCACATTTTTTTATATTGCATCGACAACTTCCGATGAAGCAGTCGCACCGCTTTAGGTGCACAAATTCCCCGACAAAGAGAGGGCCGCTGCCAGGCGGGTTCGCAACTTCTCTGAGACCGTTTCAAGGCAGGCCGATCCTGCATTCAAACCGGGGTACCGACATGAAAATAGCGTTCATCGGCTATGGTGAAGCTGCGCGCGCCTTCACAGACACGCTCAAGGGCAAGGGCGAAGCGGAATTCACTGCAGCATATGACATTCTGCAGGACGAGAGCATCGCATCGGAGGCGCGCTCGCGCGGCCTGCGCTTCGAGGCTTCCGTCGAAGCCGCAATCGCCGATGCTGACTGGATCTTCGCGGCGGTGACGGCCGACCAGTCGCTTGAGGCCGCCAAGTCCGCACTGGCCTATCTGAAGCCCGGCCAGCTCTACATCGACATCAACTCCGTTTCGCCGGGACGCAAGAAGGAAACCGCCGCCCTCGTCGAGGCGACCGGCGCGGTCTATCTCGACATGGCGGTCATGGCTCCGGTTCATCCTCGCGGCCATGCAACGCCCGTGCTGCTCGCCGGCAAGACCGCTAAGGAACTGGAACCCATTCTTGCGGCGCACGGCTTTGCCTTCGAGACGGTCAGCGAGGACGTCGGCGACGCCACCGCCATCAAGATGGTCCGCTCGATGTTCGTGAAGGGCCTCGAGGCACTCACCGTCGAGGTGATGCTCGCCGCAAGGTCCTCGGGCTGCCTTGACCGCGTGATGGGATCGCTCGCCGAAACTTTCCCGGGCCTCGGCTGGCCGAAGAACGTCGAATACATGTTCGAGCGCACGCTGCGCCACGGCATTCGCCGTGCCGCGGAAATGCGCGAGGTCGCCAAGACCTATGACGAGATCGGCCTCGTCGGCCGCCTCGCCGACGCGATTGCCGACGTCCAGCAGAACCAGGGCAAGGTGCCGGCGAAAGACCTCAGCAAGATCGACCTGCCTGATGCGATCGCGGAGATCGTCGAGCAGCGGCTTTCCCTCAACAAGTAATGCAATTGTTGGCGGAAGGCGGTTGAGTCGCCCTCCGCCCAATCTGGAATGACGAGGCCATGGAGCTTTACCCGGCTTTTCTGGCGGCGCTGAAGGCGGCCGGATTTGAAGGCGACCTTACCGAGGAGCGTTCCGCGCGCCAGGTGCTGGCGACCGACAACTCGATCTATCAGGTCGTGCCAGAGGCTGTCGTCTTTCCTAAGTCGGTCGAGGATCTGCAGCGCATCGGCAGGCTCCTCGCCGAACCGCGCTTTGAGAAGGTCGTGCTGCGCCCGCGCGGCGGCGGTACCGGCACCAATGGCCAGTCCCTGGGCGAAGGCCTCGTCGTCGAGTTCTCCCGCTATCTCACCGGGATCCTCGAGATCAATGTCGAGGAACGCTGGGCACGCGTACAGCCCGGCGTCATCAAGGACAAGCTGAACGAGGCGCTGCTGCCTTACGGCCTCTTCTTCGCACCGGAACTTTCGACGTCGAACCGCGCCACGATCGGCGGAATGATCTCCACCGACGCCTGCGGCCAGGGATCCTGTCTCTACGGGAAGACCTCGAACCACGTCCTGGAGTTAAAGGCCGTGCTCGTGGGCGGCGACGTCTTTGAGGCGCGGCCATGGACCGGGGAAGAGCTTGCCGCAAGTGGGGGCCGAGGGGGAGAGATCCTGCGTGCGCTCGACAGGATCACGCATGACTATGCGGACCTCATCGCCGAGCGGTTCCCGAAACTGAACCGTTTCCTCACCGGCTACGACCTCGTCCATCTGCGCGATGGCGAAGGACGCCTCGACCCTCGGGCGGTCCTGTGCGGTTCGGAAGGCACGCTGGCGCTGCTCGCCGAAGCCAAGATCAACCTGGTCCCGATCCCGAAGATCTCGCAGCAGATCAATGTTTTCTACGACGATTTTCAGGCGGCCCTGAAGGATGCTCGTGTACTGGCGGGTCTCGGTGCCGCCGCGGTCGAAACCGTCGATAGCCGGGTGCTGAGCCTGGCCCAGTCGGATCCCGTCTGGGTGCACGTTGCACCTTTCTTCCCCGATGCCGATGCAAAGGGCGTCAATCTCGTCGAGTTCACCGGCGATGACGAGGCGGCGGTTGAAGAACAGATGAAGGCGGCACTCGAGCGGCTGCAGCAACCCGCCAGCGGACGCCGCGGCTTCACGCTGGCGCGCGATGCGGATGTCGCCAGGATCACCGAAATGCGCAAGAAGGCGGTTGGCCTGCTTGGTCGCACCGCCGGCAAGCGCCGGCCGGTTCCCTTCGTCGAGGACTGCGCGGTCCCGCCCGAAAACCTCGAACCGTTCATCCGCGAATTCCGCGCCGTGCTCGACGCGGAAGGTTTGCAGTACGGCATGTTCGGACATGTCGACGCCGGCGTCCTACATGTGCGTCCGGCGCTGAACCTCATCGATCCGAACGATGAACCTCTGGTGCGCCGCGTGACCGAGCAGGTCGAAGCGCTGGCAAGAAAGTACGGCGGCTTGCTGTGGGGTGAACACGGCAAGGGCGTGCGCTCGGAATTCGTCCCGCGCGTCTTCGGCCCGCTCTATCCTGCCCTTGAAGAGGTCAAGCGCGCCTTCGACCCGCGTGACCAGTTCAATCCGGGAAAAATCGCTTCCGCAAGGGGCGCGCCGCTCCTGAAGATCGACGGAGTACCGCTGCGCGGTGCCTCGGACCGGCAGATCCCCGAAGCGTTGCGCGACCAGTACGAGGGCGCGATTTCCTGCAACGGCAATGGCGCCTGCTTCAATCAGGTCCAGAACGAGGTCATGTGCCCTTCCTATAAGGCTACGAATGACCGCCGGAATTCTCCCAAGGGCCGATCGGCGCTGGTGCGGGAATGGCTGCGCCAGGGCGGGCCGGAAGGCCGCGCCGACCCGGAATTCGAGAAAGAGGTCAAGCAGGCGCTCGACGAGTGCCTGTCGTGCAAGGCCTGCGCGCGTGCCTGCCCGGTACAGGTCGACGTGCCGCGTTTTCGCGCTCGCTTCATGGAGAGCTGGTACGCCCGCCATTCGCGTCCGCTGCGCGACCATCTGCTGGCGGGACTGGAAAGGGTGCTGCCGCTCGCGGCCGCCTTCCCGAAGCTTGCCAATCTCGGCCTGAATGGCCCGCTTACCCCGCTACTCAGGCGGCTTGGCCTCAACCACCTGCCAGAGCTGCCCACGCCGCTGCGAGATAGCGACCTGAGGGCCGCCGGCCTCGAATACCTCAAGTTCGATGCGCTCCCGGATCCCGAAAAGGCGGTCGTCATTGTTCCTGACGCCTTCACGCGGTTCTTCGAGCACGAACTGGTTCTCGACTTCGCCTGGATCGCCGTGGCGCTGGGGTTCAAGCCCTACCTCATGCCGTTCCGGCCGAACGGAAAGCCACTCCATGTGCTCGGCCGCCTCAAGGCATTCGAACGTCAGGCGCAGGCGACGGCGCAGGTGCTGCGGACGCTGGCAGGCACAGGCTTCACGCTCGTCGGCATCGAGCCGGCGACCACCCTCGCCTATCACGACGAATATCGGGAGATTGTACCCGGCGGACTCCCGGTCCTGTTGCCGCAGCAATGGCTGGCGTCGAAGACCGACAAGCTGGCCGCACTCGTAAAGAAGGTGCCGAGCGCCCCTCTCACGCTCATGCTCCATTGTACCGAGCGCACGCTGCATGGGGACAGCAAAGCGGAGTGGACGGCTGTGATCAGCGCGCTCGGACGGGACGTGTCCGTCCCAAATGCCGGATGCTGCGGCATGGCCGGCACATGGGGACATGAAACCGGCAATGCCGCAACATCCGCGAAGATCTTCGATCTGTCGTGGTCGCGGCATATCGAGAAGGCCGAGGGCCAAGTTCTTGCCACCGGCTTCTCCTGCCGCTGCCAGACGAAGATTCAGGCAAACGTCGACGCGCGCCACCCGCTGCAAGTGGTTCGACAAATTGTGACCGCGAAAGGCTTGCTGAGACCTTGAAACAGAAAGGTGGCGATGCGCTTAGGGCGCACCGCCACCTAAAGAGCCTTTACTGCCCCGCAACCGCAGCCATCGCCGCACGTGCCTTCTCGACGACATCAACGCCGATCTTCTCGCTGTACTCCGCCACGACCGGCGCGACGCGCTCGCGCATGGCGTCCATCGCTTCAGGCGTCGGTTGCGTGATCTTGAAGCCCTTGGCGATCAGCTCCTGCTCCAGATCCTCCGCGGACTTGCGGGAGATCTCCCGCTGGAAGGCCGCCGATTCCTTTGCAGCTTCCAGAACGAGCGCCTTGTCTTCCTCGGAAAGGCTTCCGAACCATTTCTGGCTCGCCAGGAGGACGAACGGCGTATAGACGTGGCCCGTCTTGGCGAGGTGGCTCTGCACCTCATAGAACCTCGCGGTATAGATCAGGGCGTACGGGGTCTCCTGACCATCCACCGCGCGGTTCTCCAGAGCCGCGTAGAGTTCAGGCCAGGGAAGCGGTGTCGGGTTGGTTCCCAAAGCCGTCCACGTTGCAATGAACAGCGGGTTCGGGATGACCCTTATATTGAGCCCCGCCATGTCCTCGACCGCATTCACTGGACGGATGGCGTTGGTCATGTGACGGAACCCGTTGTCCCACCAGGCAAGGCCGACAATGCCGGTCTTTTCCTGTAGCAGCGAAAACAGACGTTCGCCGACCTCTCCGTCCATCACGGCGTCCACCGCGGCGAAGTCCTTGTAGAAAAACGGCAGGTCGAAGATCATGAACTCCGGAACGACGCCGACAAGGTTAGGCGTCGGGCCAACCATGATGTCGATGAAGCCGGCCTGCACGGAGGCCTGCATGTCGGGCTCGCTCCCGAGTACCCCGTTGCCAAAGGTCTCGATCTTGATGCGACCGCCAGTCTTCTCTTCGACGAGCTTCGCGAAGTGCCGGGAGGCTTGTCCCACCGGATGATCTTCCGTGGGCACGTAGCCAAGGCGGGCATTCTGGGCAATGGCCGGAGCTGAGGCCAGAAGACCTCCGACAAGGGCCGCGGTCAGAAGCAGCAGTTTCATTGAGTTCTCCTCCCGAGAACGGTTCGTTGAACCAGGATGCGGGGATCGTCCCTGACGGCAACAGATCCCGCGTTGAGTATCTAGCTCTCCCTAAGCTAGCGGAACACAGGTGACCACAATGTGGTCATTGTGTCCAACATCACAAGTTGGCCAGAGGGCACGACGATTGTCAACGCTTGTTCTACACAGATGCCGCACGTCGGCGGCTTCGAAACGGCGGCGGGAACGTCAGGTATGATGAGAGCCAAAGACGATGCTCGCGGAGGCGCCGGATGCCTTGGCCTTAGCCTTTGCAAACGGCAAAGGGCGCCGGTCTGGCGCCCCGCCAAGCCCGGGTCAGTGCAACCAGGACGCCGGCACCGTCACCAGTTGCGGGAAGATTACCAGGAGGACGATGAGGATTATCTCGGCCAGAAGGAAAGGCCATACACCCTTCAGCGCCGAGTCCATCGTCACCTTGCTGATCCCGCACACCGTATTGAGAACTGTCCCAACGGGCGGCGTGATCATGCCTACCGCGGCAGTCATGATGAAGATGACGCCGAAATAGACCGGGTCGATGCCAGCCGCGTTCACGAGCGGCATGAGGATCGGCACAAGGATGGTGATTGAAGGCGCGAAATCGAGCACCATGCCGACGATGAAGATCGCCAGCACGATCATGGCCATCAGCAGGGTTGGCGTGTCGATGAACGGCCTGAGAAGTGCCACAAATTGGTTGGGCAGGCTGGAAATCGTCATCATGAAACCGGTAACCATCGAGGCTGCCACGAGCAACATGATCACCGCCGTCATGCGGCCGGCAGCGAGCAAGGCCTCATAAAGCAGCTTCGGCGTCAGCTCCCGGTAGACGACCAGCCCCACGAACAGCGAGTAAGCGGCGGCGACCACACCGGCTTCCGTCGGAGTGACGACGCCGAAGCGCAGACCCGCGAGGATGATGACCGGCAGCATCAGGGCCCACCCAGCAGTAAAGATGGCTTTCGGGATGTCCCTGCGCGGAAGCTTGGGCTGGAGCGCAGCTGTTTCCTTCCGGGATACAAACCACCACGCGATGATGAGGCTGACGGCCATCAGGATGCCAGGCACGATCCCTGCCAGGAACAGGCCGATGATGGAGATGTTCGCGGTGACGCCCAGGATGATGAAGCCAACCGACGGCGGGATGACCGGGGCGATGATGCCGGTCGAGGCCATAAGGCCGGTGGCGCGGTCCATGTTGTAGCCCGCGTCCCGCATGAGGGGGACCAGCATGACAGCAAGCGTCGCGGTGTCGGCGATTGCCGACCCCGAGAGACTAGCCATAAGGAGCCCGGTGCCAATGACCACGTAGCCGAGGCCGCCGCGCAGGTGGCCAACAAGGGCCATGGCGACGTGCACGATGCGTCGCGAGAGGCCGCCGGCATTCATCAGCTCGCCGGCGATAAGGAAGAACGGGATCGCCATCAGCGGATAGCTGTCGGCGCCGTTGACCAGGCGTTGCGCCAGGATTTGCGCATCGAGATTGCCGAGCAGGACCATAAGCGCGACAGCCGACAACATGAGGGCGAAGCTGATAGGAATCCCGATGCCGATCGCTCCCAGAAGGGAGCCGAGAAATACGACGCCGCTCACTGCATTTTCTCCGAAGGTGCCGTGGGAATGACGGTCAGCGGCGGCTCGTTGACCTCTGAGACCGTCCAGGTGGCGGGCAGGCTGCCGCGAAGCGCCTGCCAAAGCCCGACGATCAGGCACAGGGCCATCGTGATGGCTGCGACAAGGGCCGCGGCATAGTTGAGACCTACGGGCAGGCCCGACAAGGCGGCGCGGTTGTTCCATTCGATGAGGGTCAGCGACCAGCTGCCCTTTGCCAGAAGCCAGCAGCACCAGAGCATCAGCCCGTATGAAGCGAGGAAGCAGGCAAAGCGTGCCCTGCGGGGAAGGCGTGCGACCAGCGTGTCGACGCTGAGATGAGCGCCCTTTGCGAGCGCCACGGCTGATCCCAGGAAGATGACCCAGATGAAGAACAGGCGCGAGACTTCCACCGCCGACGCAATGCCGGAGCTGAATCCATAGCGCAGCACGACATTGGAGAAGACGAGGATGCTCATGCCCGCCATGCCGATGACGACGAGGGTATCAAAAAGCCTGAACAGCCATTGTAACGATTTGGGCATAGCTCCTCCCGAAAGGTTCGGCGCTCGTGTGACGCCTTCATCGACTCTGACGAGGACGGGAATCGTCGTGCGGTGCCGCACGGCAGGTCAGAGAAGGATACGGGTCACCGGGGGCACGCTTGGGCGTCAGACGCCTTCGACCACCGAGAGATGTGCCTTCGCGTACTTGGCGCGCACCTCGACGGCTTTCTGGTATTCAGGGGAGTTGTAGCAGGCGAGCGCTGTCTCGTAGTCTTTGAACTCGATAACCACCACCCGGTTCGCGTCAGGTCCCTCCATGACCTGGTGCTGACCCGCACGAACGACGAAATTCGCGCCATATTTGTCGAACGCGGCCTTGTTCAGGGCGATGTATTCTTTGTAGCCTTCCTGGTCGGCAATATCGACCATTGCGACCCAGTATCCTTTTTTCTTCATTGCTTCTCCTCCCATCAGCAATTCCGCTTCCGCGTGAGCGCGGAATATCCACTGCCCGATGCGCACATATCCGGGGGAGCTTGCCGTTGATCCCTCCTCGATCGAAACGGCCAGAACCGACAATCCCGAATACTGACTACATTATGGACAGATTGTCCATAAACGTGTAGTGCCCGCCTATACGCTTGTCAAGCTCGCCGGAGGTGCGTCATGAGCCTGGAAGACCTGCAGGAGAAAGCAGACGTGAGGGCTTCCAACCCCGTGCCGGGAGCCGCTTCGTTCTCAAAGTTCATGACCGTGCTCCAGATTATCGCGGATTCCCCTGGGGCATTGGATATGGCCCAGCTGACCAGGCGCACGCGCTTCCCGCGCGGGACAGCCTACCGGCTCGTGTCGGCGCTCGCCGCTGAGGGGCTGATTACGCAATCCGCGGAGAACGGAACATTTCGCCTAGGGCCGCGTCTGCTCCAGCTTGCTGCCAAGACGTGGGAAGACTCGGACCTTCGGACGATCGCAAGAGAATTCCTCGTCGTGTTGCGCGACGCCACGGACGAGGCCGTGCATCTGGCGGTGCCAAGCAACAACCGCATGGTCTACATCGACAAGCTGGTCGGCTCCAGCAGCGTGCAGATGCAGACGAGCATCGGCGGTCAGGTGGAGCTCCATTCCACGTCGGTGGGCAAGGCCTGGCTGTCCGGGCTGTCAGAGAACCGGTTGAGGGAGATCATCAAGGGGCTGGAGCTGACGCGTCACACCGCAAATACGCTGACGACCCCGGAAGCGCTGCTTGAGGAACTGAAGCGAATCCGCGAGCAGGGATTTGCTTTTGATGATGAGGAGAACGAGCCGCATATCCGCTGTCTCGGCAGCCCGGTCTTCAACCGCCAGCAAGAACCGGTGGGAGCTATCAGCGTCAGCATGCCTGTCTACCGCCACGACGTGCAACGTCACGAACTCTGCGTCCGCCTGGTGCGTGAAACGGCGAAACGCATCACCGCCGAACTGTCGAGGATCCTGTAGGCCAACGCCATCACTCTCGCGTCGCGTCCGGGCTCTGCGTCGCATGCAGAGGCGATCACGAACCGCCCTCTACCGGAAGCTCTTCGCAAGCGCCTCGCTGCCTCGGGCGAGGATCCCAGCGTCGATGCCGACTGCCGTGAACAGCGTACCGATCTCGATGCATCGGCGCGCGAAAGTGTTGTTCGCGGTCAAAATGCCAGCCGGCTTTCCGAGGGACTTCAAACGGGAGATCGCATTCTCCACGGCAGCGGCGACGTCGGGATGGTCAGGTTCGCCGGGATAGCCGAGGCTTGCCGCCAGATCGGCGGGCCCGATGAACACGCCGTCGACACCATCGACCGAAGCGATTTCCTCGAGACGGTCAAGCGCCAGACCGGTTTCCACCTGAACAAGAAGGCAGAGCTCGCTCTCGGCCCGCTTTGCATAGCCGGGGATCCGCCCGAAGCGCGTAGCCCGGGTCAATCCCGACACGCCGCGGATACCGCGCGGCGGGTAGCGCATGGCAGCAACCGCGGCTTCCGCCTCTTCGCGCGACTGGACGTACGGCACCAGCAGCGTCTGTGCCCCCACGTCCAGAATGCGCTTGATCAGGACCGGGTCATTGCTGGCCGGCCGCACGACGGCGGAGACGTCATAAGGGGCAACGGCCTGGAGCTGCTCGAGCACGCCGATCGGATCGCTCGGCGAATGCTCGGTGTCAAACAAAAGCCAGTCATAACCCGAGCCCGCAACCAGTTCGGCGGCATAGCCGCCTGGCAGGCTGCACCAGAAGCCGAGTTGGTGGCGACCGGATCTGATCGCTGCTTTGAAATGGTTGCGGGGCAAGTCCATCGTTGGTCCTATCGGAAAGAAACGCCGATCGCGCCAAGCGGCCCGTAGTCGGCGTGGATCACATCGCCTGCCGCAATGTCGACAGGCCGGGTAAACGAGCCGGCCAGCACGATCTGGCCTTCCAGCAGCTTTGCGCCCACCGCGTGGAGTTTGTTAACGAGCCATGCGATGCCGGCCGCCGGATGCCCCATGATCGCCGCGGAGACGCCCGACTCCTCGATGATGCCGTTCTTCGACAGGGTCGCCCCCACCCAGCGGATATCCACGTCCATCGGCCTGATCGGCCTGCCGCCGACGACGATAGCGCCAAAGGCGGCATTGTCGGCGATTGTATCGGTGATGGCCCTGGGAACCTCCGTCCGGTAGTCGATGATTTCCAGCGCCGGCACCACGAATTCGGTCGCTCGCATCACGTCGTAGATCCGCGTGGACGGGCCTTCGAGGTCGCGGCCCATGACGAAGGCGAGTTCCACCTCGAGCCGTGGCTTGATGAACAGGCCGGCATCAATCTGCGCCCCGTCATTGTAAAGGGCATCGTCGAGAATACGGCCGTAGTCGGGTTCGGTCATTTTCGACGCCATCTGCATGGCGCGCGAAGTCAGGCCGATCTTGTGTCCGGCCACGCGCGCACCAGCACGTATCCGCTCTTCTGCCCACAGATCCTGGATCCTGTAGGCGTCTTCAATATCCATTTCCGGATAAAGCTGGCTGAGTTGCCGGACTGGCTTTCGCTCGCGCTCTGCGCGAAGGATCAGGCCTGCGGCTTCCGCCCTCTGCTCGTCGGTCAGCATTGCTCGTTACCTATGGCTGAATGGGTTCACTTGATGGGCGGCTTCGGAAGCCGGGCCTCGCCCTTTTCCATGACGTAGGTGTAGTCGAGGGAGAACCAGGGGGTGCCCGCCTCCGGGTAGTCGGGGTTGGGTTCCTCGTGGCGAACGAAATCCCCCATCAGCGCTTCCGTGACGCCGAACTGAACGTCGTCCTTGATGTGCGGATCGGTGGGATCGAAGACCTGCGAAATGAGTGTCTTGAACCCTTCCTTGAAGATGAGGGCATGAAGATGCGCCGGACGATAGGGATGACGCCCCTGCGCCTTGAGAAGACGGCCCACCACGCCGTTGGTCGGGATCGGGTAGCCGACCATCTTCACGGTCCTGAACCAGAAGCGGCCGTCTTCGTTGGTCGTGAACTTGCCCCGCAGGTTCATCTCCGCCTGATCAGGATCCTGGTTTTCGTACAGACCCACAGGCGATGCGTGCCACACGTCGATTTCAGCGCCGGCGATCGGATTTCCGTCGACGTCAACCACACGTCCGTTGACGAAGAGCGGTTCCCCCGGCGTATCCGAGCGAATGATCGTGCCGCCATTTTCGACGCGCGGCGAGTTCAGCCGCCAGAAGGGTCCAAGCAGCGACTGAGACGTCTCGGTCTGTCCGTTGTTGCCGTTATTGAGGAGGCAAACGAGCGTCGAAACGCCGAGCGAGCCGGACATCAGCACCATCTCGTTATGGCTGTCCGTCTGCAGCTGACCGATCTCGTTGAGAATGGCGGCGGCTTCCTGAAATTCACGCTCCGTGAGCCTTACTTCTCGAATGAAGGCGTGCAGGTGCGTCACCAGCGACACCATGATTTCCCTTAAGCGGGGATCGGACGTCCTCCTCATCACGGACAATACTGCTTCGGTGACATCCCGTTCACTCTTGATCATCGCAATTTGCTCCTCCAACTGGGGACGAGCAGTCTCGAATAAACGATTATTTGTCAAGTTCCGATCCGCGTTCGACCCACTCTGGAGGAGTGCCTTACCACCAAATTTTCTACGTTGCTGGGTCGGGGGAGCTTTCAATTGACAATAATAATCGTTTATCCTAGTCGTTTGGGAAATCTGGAGAATTTGGCGTGCAGGATCGCGACGGCGAAACAGTCGACCATGGAGCGGAGGAATCTGCCAATGCAATGACTGCCGTCGCAGATGGATTTATTGACGACGGCAAGAATACCATTGCGAGCCAGCTCGTAGATCGCTTGCGTGAGGCGATTGTATCCGGACAGCTCGAGGCAGGGAGCAAGATAAATCTTCAGAAGGCCCGCACCGTTTTTCAGGTGAGTCTCAGCCCGCTGCGCGAAGCTTTGGCGCGACTGATTTCGGATGGTCTGGTCACCTTCGAAGACAACCGGGGATATCGTGTCGCGCCGATGTCGCTTGCTGATCTGGAGGAGATCACAAGCCTGCGTCTGGAGTTCGAGATCTACGCGCTACGTGAAGCGATACGGCTGGGAGACGCCGCCTGGGAGGGAAATGTCGTCCGCGCGCTGCACCGACTGAACAAGGAGAAGCGCGAAGCGGACAGTCCGGCAACGCTGGAGGCATGGGAACAGATGCACCGGGCGTTCCATCTCACACTTATATCGGGATGCGGAAAGCCGCATCTGATGCAGTTCTGCAGCGTCCTGCTCAACCTCAACGACCGCTATCGCCGAACCTTCCTCCGCGCAACGTCCGGTGACCGCAATGTCGCGTTTGAGCACAGCGAGATCGCGCACGCAGCCGTCGCGCGCGACGCCGACTACGCGGCGCAGAAATTGCACGACCACATTCGCCGTACCGGAGGAAACCTGCTGACGCACATCTCCGCAAAGGGACTCGCATGAAAGAGGAGATGTGACGCGGCAGGACGCGGCTACCAGCTCTGCAGCCTTGAGGAGGTGTCTGCAGATGACAACGAAGCGGGTGGCTACACGGCTGCACCACCCAGCGAGTTCGAGGGACTCCTTCGCCGCAGCCAGTTTAAGGGAGGAAAACACCATGAAACTGAACAGACGGACCCTGTTCGCCGCATGCGCCGTCGGATCGATGCTGATGTCGTTCCCGGCTCTTGCCCAGGACAAGACCGAAATTCGCTTCTCCGCGATCTTCTCGGACCGCGATATCCGCGCGGAAATGATGGAGAAGTTCAAGAACGCGGTCGCCGACGACTTCAAGATCGAGAACTTCTTCAATGGCTCGCTTTTCAAGCAGGGAACCGAACTGGTCGCGATCCAGCGCGGCAATCTGGAGATGGGTAATATCGCGCCGCAGGACTTCGCAAAGCAGGTACCCGCCTGGTCGCTTTTGACCTCAGCCTATCTGTTCCGTGACGTCGACCACCTCAACAAGTTCTTCGCGAGCGACGCCGGCACGGAAATGAAGCAGATGGTCGAAGACCAGCTCGGAGTGAAGATCCTCGGCCCCACCTTCTTCGGCACCCGCCAGGTCGGGCTGAAGGGCAACAAGAAGATCAACACGCCAGCCGACATGGCCGGGATCAAGCTTCGCATGCCTGGCGGCGACGCCTGGCAGTTCCTTGGGCAGGCGCTGGGCGCCAACCCGACCCCGATGGCTGTAACTGAGGTCTATACGGGCCTCCAGACCGGAGCGATCGATGGCCAGGACAACCCGCTGCCCAATGTCCAGACCCTCAAGTTCTACGAGGTCATGGACCAGATCGTGCTGACCTCCCACCTGGTGGGCTTTGATCTGCTGACCATCTCGAAGGCAGTCTGGGACAAGATGACCCCGGAGCAGCAGCAGAAGGTCCAGGCCGCAGCGGATGAGGCCATTGAGTGGAGCGCGCAGCAGCACACCGCCAAGGAAGCCGAGCTTGCGGAGTTCATGAAGCAGAACGGGCTTGACGTCTACACGCCGGATGTCGCCGCTTTCCGTGAGTACACACAGAAGCTGTACCTCGAGTCCGACCTGGCCAAGGACTGGCCGGAAGGCATGCTCGAGCGCATCAACGCCCTCTAGCATCTGGCAGGGGCGGCACCTGATGCCGCCCCGCTTCATCTGAACATCATGATCCGAAAACTTGGACTGGCTCATTTTTCCGCCATCAGCTTGCCGCCGACAGAGTTCGTCACTCTGGCTGCTGAGGCGGGTTTTGCACGCGTAGGCCTGCGCTTGTGTGCGCCGTTTACGGGCGCCCCACACTACCCTCTTCGCGCCGGGTCGGCTGAGATCCGTGATCTCTCCCGCAAGTGCGCGGATCTCGGCATCGAGGTCTACGACATTGAGGCCGTGGTCATCGACGCCACCTTTGATGCAGCCGCGCTTGTTCGGGCCCTGGAGGCCGCAGCAGAACTTGGTGCAAAGCGTCTCTCCGTTGCAGGCGATGATGAAAACGGCCGTCGCCTCGCCGACAACGTCAGTTCGCTCTGCGAGATGGCGTCGAAATTTGGCCTGAGCGTCGACATGGAGAATATGGGCTGGCGCACGATCGCCACCTACGAGCAGGCCGATGCTTTGGTCGCCGCCACGGCCGCAAAGAACGCCGGCGTGCTCGTCGACGCCCTGCACTTCTTCAGGAATGGCGGCAAACTCGAACAGCTGCGCGCGGGGATTTCGCGTGTCCAGAGCGTCCAGCTCTGCGATGTCCGCGGGCTGGCGCCCACGACCGCCGAAGGCATGGTGGCTGAGGCACGTTCAGGCCGCTACGCCCCCGGAGAGGGAGAGCTTCCGCTTCAGGAACTGCTCGGAGCTATCGGCGACACCGTTTTTGTCTCAATCGAAGTTCCGCTGGCCGACCCCGCGGGCACACCGCACGATCATGTCCACCATCTGATGACGGCAACCCGGCGTCTCCTGACCCCAGCGGGTCAGGGCTGAAAATCCCGCCGCCCATCGTCACCAAATCCCGCTCAAAACTTACCTCTAACAACAGGTGACTTCATGAAGCTCATTTACGTCCTGAACGGTCCCAATCTGAATCTGCTCGGCAAGCGTCAGCCCCACATTTACGGCCATGAGACGCTGGAAGACGTGAAACAGGCATGCCTGCAGGTTGCTGCCGAAAACGGCCTGGCGGTGGAGTTTCTACAAAGCAACTCGGAGGCCCAGATCGTCGACTGGATCCATGCGGCACGCGAGGTGGCGTCCGGCATCGTCATCAACCCGGCCGCTTTCACCCACACCTCGGTTGCGATCCTCGACGCCCTCAACACCTTCGACCATCCGATCATCGAGGTGCATATCTCGAACGTTCACAAGCGCGAGCCGTTCCGCCACCACTCCTACGTCTCCGGGGTTGCCTCGGGCGTCATTGCAGGGTTTGGAACGCAAGGCTACCTGTTCGCGATCCAGCGAATGGCAAAGTTGGTTCGGGAACATGAGGCCGTGGGCGCTTCGGCGCAGGACTAGGATCCGACAGCCTAGCCGTTTGAGCTTGAGCGGCCACCCCAGAGACCCGAAAACGGACTGTCCGGTAAGGCCCTCCGACCGGCCTGCCCGTCAGCACGATCAGGACAGGCGCTGATGCCACCATCACTACAACGTCCAGGCCGCCGCCCAAAAATGCGAAACGGCGATACGGGTATGCGCGCGCATATTGATCATCGACCCCGGTGGTGCCGGCACCGGACGTGTCCTTGAACACTCGCTCACGCACGGTTCGAGTGTCAGCATACGCCGCAACAAGACGCGACCAGTCACGGCCAAACGGATCCTCTGCGGTTTGATCCGTCGTCGTGGCGAAGCCGTCGAGAGAGATGTTGAGATCAACACGAACTGCCATTCGAACCTCCCATTGGTAAGGCACACACCTTACCAATGGGAAACACAAAGGCAAGTGCCTTAATATCATTGACGCAGGGGCGCACATCGCTCTACCCTTGGGCATGCCTGCTCATTCGACCCCGCTTGATCTTGTCTTTCACGCTCTCAGCGATCCCACCCGACGCGCTGTGATATCCCGGCTTGCTGAAGGGGAGATGCCCGTCAGTGCGCTGGCTGAACCGTTCGACATGGCGCTGCCTTCCTTCACACAGCATCTTAGAGTGCTGGAGGAATGCGGATTGATCGCCAGTGAAAAGCGCGGGCGCAGCCGCTGGTGCCGGCTAGAACGGGACCGGTTCGAGGAGGCTGCCAACTGGATGGAAATGGAGCGACGGCGCTGGGCTGAACGGCTGGACCGGCTGGAAGTCTATCTGGACAAGTTGGAGGCGAATGATGACGGAAAAGCTCTTTGAAGCCTGGTCTCTCGAGCGTGAGATCGTTCTGGTCAAGGTTCTGAAACACCCAAGGGACAAGGTTTTCGCCGCCTGGACGAATCCGGAAGCTCTCGCACAGTGGTACGGCCCTGCTGGTCTAGGCATTGAGACCTATGAGGCCGATATTAGAGAAGGTGGTGTGTGGCGGTTCGATATGGTTGGCCATTTCGAGGGCCAGCACCAGCGTTTCTCCACTCTCATGCGCTTCCTGAAAATCGTTCCCAACGAAGCGATCGTAGTGGACTACGGTACCCCTGAGCCCGATGATCCTGATCGCTTCTATATGATCATCACGTTCGATGAGCAGGCGGATGGCAAGACCGTGCTGACCATTCGGCAGCTTCACCCCAACCGCGACCGGCGACAAACAGTCATCAACTTCGGCGCGGTGGAATACGGTCTGCAGACTCTGGACGGCCTTGCCGCTTGGCTCGATCGCGAACACTGAGACGGGCAATCGTTCACGGCCATCAGGCTCCGCCAGCTTATGGAGACTTTGATTGCTGTGTATCAGCGGCCGAAGGAACTGGTCTTAAACCCGTCACGGTAAGCGGTGGGTGTCTGTCCTGTAAAGCTGCGAAAGGAAGCATTGAACGCTGAGAGCGATTGGTATCCAACACTGAGCGCAATTTCAGTGACCGCAAGATCCGTTTCTGCGAGCATCTCAATTGCGCGGATCATTCGCATTCTCCGCAGAATTTCCCCCCAGCGCTGACCCGTTTCCGCCAGTAGCCTTCGCGCGAGTGTCCTCGGAGTCTGACGGGTCATCCGTGAGACGTCCTCGAAGCGAAGCGGCTCAGCCAAAAGGCTTTCCGTAATCGCCAGCGCGCGTATAACTCCTCGGCTTCTGCCTGTTGGGATGGTTGCCTTGCTCGGGGTTTCTGCCAATCGCCAGGTTACCATCTGCAGGGTACGAAACAGGCTGAGCCTGTACTCAGATAGAGGCTCGTCTTCTTCTCCCGTCCGTCCACATTCCTTCACGATCTCACGCGCCAACGGCGTCATTTCGAATACCGACAGCGCAGCCCTCGGCGCAGGAGCAAAACGGCTCGAAAATAGCACCGAACAGACAGACATCTTCTGGTTGAGCAACAACCGCACCGGCGTCCCCGCGGCCACCAATGCCGCTCGAGCTGGTGGAAGCGACCAGGCAGCTCCCTCGGCCTCGAGCCGCATTGCGCCAGATGAGACATACAGGAGGTAGTGGTGCTCAATCTGGAGCTCACGTGGTGGCTGAGGGAATAGATCTTGATAGATGCAAAGCGCATCAGAGACAGCGATTTGTCGCTGAGGCTTTATCATACCCCCGCAGTCCAGGAATCAGCCGAAGGCTTTCACGGGTTGGGATATCGCCGCCGTAGACGCCAAAAATCGCCTGTCGCCATTCGGGGTTATTTTGCAGGAGCTCGGCCAAAGCCTCCGCCTCATCTAGCCTCTGGCTCTTGAAGTTGATCAGGAATTTTCGTCCAGGAAATTCCCGTAGCACCTCATCCAAAGTGGGCATCAAGCCAATCCCTTTACCGCGGAGCGGAAAAGTCCTGCCGCCGTCGGCTGTATAGCCATAACCGACATCAAGTTCCTTGAGCCTGATCATTAGGGTCTCTTCGGCGATACCCGTTCCGTCGGTCCTGCAATCGAGCGTCCAGTCGTGGAAGACAGCAAATTTGCCGTCAGGTGTGAGATGGATGTCCAACTCCACAACTGCCGCACCGTATTGGAACGCCGCCTGCATGGAAGGAAGCGTATTCTCAATAAATTCGTGAGCCGGAGGCAAAATTCGCGATGCCGTGCAGGTGTCGTTTTCCAGGTCTTCCGGACTGAACGTCTGATGCACGCCGCGGTGTGACAGCAACTTGATATTCCCGGCTTCGGGCCTCGCTCCAAGCAAAGACGTGTTTGAAAGCCACAGCACCGCAACTGCAATCGCGCCCGCCATCAATGCCTTACGAAACACGCAGCAACTCCCGATAGAACATGAGCAGTTCTATGCTGAATTGCGGCTGGAGTGGGGACACGACGCGTCCCTCGGGTCGAAGCCCGCGTCTACCTCGATTGAGCCCCGGATATGAAGGAAGTGCATCCGCGTTCCTCGGCACGCCCAGCCAGGATTGAGACGCCGGCGTGGACCGAAGTGGTTCTTGCGACCATCGCTCTTCGACGTCCGCACTCCCTGGAAGTCGCGACCGTACTCGATCCGCGCCGCTATGGGGTATGATGCGCGACGTGTGAGTACGCGGATAAGTTTTTGCTGTATCACTGCCACTTGGCTTGTGCAGCACGTCGCGCAAGCGACGAGGAATTCGGCATCGCCCCATCAACGGGTGTTTTCCGAATTTCTGGGTGCGATGCCGGGAAGCCAAGCGCGATGCTTCCACGTTAGCTTGAGGCTGCAATACCTCGCGGCTCGGACATCAGGCCACGCGCGAGCGCGTAGCAGCCGAGCAACAACACAATCGTGAACGGCAGCCCTGTCGAAACGGCTGCCGCCTGCAGCGCCGCGAGGCCACCACCGAGCAGTAGTGCAATCGCCACGAGCCCCTCAAAGGTCGCCCAGAACACGCGCTGTGCAGTCGGAGCGTCGACCTTGCCACCGGCGGTGATGGTATCGATCACCAGCGAGCCGGAGTCCGAGGAGGTGCAAAAGAAGACGATCACGAGAATGATGCCGACAAACGAAGAGATCGATGTCAGCGGCAGATGAGATAGCATGGCAAATAGCTGCAGCTCGAGTGCTGCTTCCGAGATATCGTTGAAGCCTGCACCGATCAGGCTGATAGCTGTGCCGCCAAAGCTTGTCATCCAAAGCACCGACACAAGTGACGGCACCAGAAGCACCGCGATCATAAATTCGCGCACCGTCCTTCCCCGGCTGACACGAGCGATAAACATGCCGACGAATGGGGACCATGAGATCCACCAGGCCCAGTAGAAAGCCGTCCATCCCTGTCTGAAATTATCGTCTTCACGACCAAATGGGTTCGACAGCGCCGGCAGGKATTCGACGTAGGCTGCCAGGTTCAGAAAGAAGCCGGAGACGATGGCAAGTGTTGGCCCCGTTGCGATTACAAACAGCAGCAGAAGGGCCGCCAGCACCAT